>NZ_JBLYZI010000084.1:0-26224 GCF_057680865.1 Endozoicomonas sp. Z74 | reverse complement strand
CCGGAAATACCTTGTGCATCACCGGCAATGGGTGAGGGCGGCAGAGTTTTATGGAGGACACCGATCTGCTCTGGGGACATCATGGGTATGGACTTCAGGATGTCTTGGAATTGCTGAGGTTTCATGGCTGGAACTCCACTTTACACGACAATTCTCATGCTCAGGGAGTATAGACCATGTTAGCAACATTTAATTTGAACAGCGCCGCAAGCACACAAAGAAAAAGGCGATTAAGCAGTGAACAAAGAATGCGATTCGCTATCTACCTTCTCCTTCTATCAACTCCCTCCATAAATGCCCACAATTACATTGCACACCTGAACCAGCTGAAAGGTGAAAACACCGCAGTCATTGTTCTTGATATGTACGAAGGGGGCACCGTTCGGCCAGGGCTTGAAGATACCACGCAGCAAATAACCAGCATCGTCAGACACGCTTTTTCCATAAACGCTCTTGTGGTGTGTGTCAGCGAAAATCACCTTGAATGCCCAGAAGACATTATTCCAGAATACATAAAACAAAGTAGTGGCTACCACTTCATCAGAAAAGAACCCGGACAAGCCAGCGGCTTTTGCGGCGGAAAGCTAAACTCCCTATTGAAAGAAAATAATCGAAAACACCTGATCATTACCGGCGCATTTACCTCTCTCTGCATAGCCGCAACGATAGAAGACAGCCTGAAGTTACACTACCACACCACCTTATTCCCCCTCGCGATCACAACCACCAACTGGTGGTATCACAAAACCCCAAGCTACCATGAACTGCAACAGCTCTTACGAAAAGAAGAGTCCTGTTTCCTCAAAACGATCAGGAAAATAAAGCAAACAGTATCATCCAGCAAACTCGAAATCATATGCACGCCATCAAGAGATATCACTCACTTTAAACGCTACGACCATGATGACTTTTATGACCCTGAAACAAACGTAACATTTTTCAATTTTATGAACTAACAACAACCATCTAAACCCGCACCCCTAATTCAGAACCGTTGACAGCGCTCCCTTATATGAATTCGCAAATCACTTTATCACGCAGAGCGTATCCACTTTGACATTATGTAAGAAAAGACTGATCACTGTGCACTGGAAGAGTTGGTTTTAAGCGCGCAATGAAGGTGACAGCCCCCTGACTCTGAAGCGGTTCACAGCCAGACTAAAAGTCTCTTACCACAGGCAGAACAGACACCCTTGATGGCACGTTTCAACCTTTGCACTTTTGAGAACACCGCTTGTGTATTGACACCACACTAAGGGCAAACAATGTGAATTACGGCCATAAGACTTTCAACAAGCGCAAAAATATATCAAGCCAGCAGCTTTAAACACGCCAAAAACAGGAGAAGGAGAAGGAGAAGGAGAAGGAGAAGGAGAAGGAGAAGGAGAAGGAGAAGCAGATTAATCCTGCCTCTCTTTCTTACAAAGCCCATGAGACACTTTACGCAGAACAAATGCCCAGAGCGAAAAGAAAACCGTTACGAGGTCATGTCATCGAAGAACTTCTTCACCCCTTCAAAGAAGGACTCCTTCTTGGGAGAGTGCTTGGAAGACTTTGACTTATCAAAGGTATCCTGAAGCTCTTTCAGCAGCTCTTTCTGGCGCTCATTGAGCTTCACGGGCGTTTCCACCACCACACGGCACATCAGGTCGCCAGCACTGCCACCACGAACAGGAATAACCCCTTTTCCACGCAGACGGAACAACTTGCCGGTCTGGGTTTCCGCGGGAATCTTCAGCTTCACCCGGCCATCCAGGGTGGGCACTTCAAGCTCACCACCGAGAGCCGCATCCACAAAGGTGATGGGCACTTCGCAGTAAAGATGCTTGCCATCCCGCTGGAAAATCGGATGATCCGCCACACTCACCTGAACATAGAGGTCACCGGCCGGTCCACCGTTAACGCCCGCTTCACCTTCACCGGCCAGACGAATACGGTCGCCAGTATCCACTCCGGATGGAATTTTCACGGAAAGCGTCTTGTATTCCTGGGTACGTCCCTCACCGTGACAGGCACGACAGGGATCCTTGATCATCTTGCCAGTGCCACGACAATCCGGACAGGTCTGCTGAACCGAGAAAAAGCCCTGCTGCATGCGAACCTGACCCACACCGCCACAGGTGGTACAACCCGTAGGCTGGGTGCCTTTTTTGGCACCGGAGCCATCACACTCTTTGCAGCCCACCAGAGTAGGAATCCGGATCTTTTTGGAAACCCCCTTGACCGCCTCTTCCAGGCTCAACTCAAGCTGATAGCGCAGGTCAGCGCCCCGCTGAACAGAACTCCGGCTTCGACCACCACCGCCAGCACCGAAAATATCTCCGAACACATCGCCAAAGATATCCCCGAAATTGCCACCGGCAAAGCCTCCAGCACCGCCCATGCCTCCCATATTGGGGTCAACTCCGGCATGACCATACTGGTCATAGGCGGCTTTTTTCTGATTATCGGACAAAACCTCGAAGGCTTCGTTCACCTCTTTGAAGCTCTCTTCTGCGGCCTTGTCATCAGGGTTACGGTCCGGATGATACTTCATGGCCATCCGGCGGTACGCCTTTTTGATCTCCTTGTCCGAGGCGCCTTTGTCGACACCCAGCACCTCGTAATAATCACGTTTCGACATCAGTAAAACCCTGAGCTACCTGCATTCACCAGTCGAGCATGAAAACACAGAGTGAACTGGATTCATGGTCAAGTCTGACAAACCTGTATATTTCATAGATACGACAACGCGGGAATAACTCCCGCGCCGTCTGGCCTCAACAGCCACCACTCAAATCAGCCTTCCAATTACCAAAGGCGATTTACGCGGTTTTGTTCTTGTCTTCTTTCACTTCTTCAAACTCGGCATCCACGGCATCATCCGCAGCACCAGACTCGGCACTGGCACCGGTATCCTGAGCCTGACCTTCCTGCTGCTGGGCTTCAGCGTACATCTTTTGAGCCAGGCCAGCAGAAGCTTCAGAAAGCGCCTTGGTCTTGGCTTCAATCTCGTCCTTGTCATCGCCCTTGGCCGCTGCTTCCAGCTCTTCAACCGCCTTGGTGATGGCCGCCTTCTCTTCTTCAGTGGCCTTGTCACCCGCCTCTTCCAGAGTCTTGCGGGTAGCATGGGCCAGACCGTCTGCCTGGTTACGGGCCGCGGCCAGCTCCTCAAACTTCTTGTCTTCGGCCGCGTTGGCTTCAGCGTCCTGCACCATCTTGTCAATCTCGTCATCGGACAGACCGGAAGACGCCTTGATCACGATGGACTGCTCTTTACCCGTAGCCTTGTCCTTGGCGGACACGTTCAGGATACCGTTGGCATCCAGGTCGAAGCTCACCTCAATCTGAGGCATACCACGAGGCGCAGGAGGAATATCCGCCAGGTCAAACCGTCCCAGGGACTTGTTATTGCTGGCCTGCTTGCGCTCACCCTGACAAACATGAATGGTCACTGCCGTCTGGTTGTCGTCGGCGGTGGAGAACACCTGGGACTTCTTGGTAGGAATCGTGGTGTTCTTTTCGATCAGGGCCGTCATCACACCGCCCATGGTTTCGATACCCAGGGTCAGCGGAGTCACGTCCAGCAGCAGCACGTCCTTGACATCACCTGCCAGAACCGCCGCCTGGATGGAAGCGCCCATGGCAACCGCTTCGTCAGGGTTTACGTCCTTACGAGGCTCTTTGCCAAAGAACTCGGCTACCTTTTCCTGAACCATTGGCATGCGGGTCTGACCGCCCACCAGAATCACTTCGTCAATGTCAGACAGATCCAGGTCGGAATCCTTGACCGCCACCCGGCAAGGCTCCAGGGAGCGCATCACCAGCTCTTCAACCAGAGACTCCAGCTTGGCACGGGTCACCTTCACGTTCAGGTGCTTAGGTCCGGTGGCGTCTGCAGTAATGTACGGCAGGTTTACATCGGTCTGCTGGGCAGAAGACAGCTCAATCTTGGCCTTTTCTGCAGCTTCCTTCAAACGCTGCATGGCCAGAGGATCCCCTTTCAGGTCAATACCCTGGTCTTTCTTGAATTCATCCGCCAAGTAGTCGATCAGGCGCAGGTCGAAATCTTCACCACCCAGGAAGGTGTCACCGTTGGTGGCCAGTACTTCAAACTGGTGCTCACCGTCCACGTCGGCAATTTCAATAATGGAGACGTCAAAGGTACCACCACCCAGGTCATAAACAGCGATGGTCTGATCACCCTTGCGCTTGTCCATGCCGTAAGCCAGGGCTGCAGCTGTTGGCTCGTTGATGATCCGCTTGACGTCCAGACCAGCAATACGACCGGCGTCTTTAGTAGCCTGACGCTGAGAGTCGTTAAAGTAAGCCGGTACGGTAATAACCGCCTCAGTGACGGCTTCGCCCAGGTAGTCCTCAGCGGTCTTCTTCATTTTCTTGAGGATTTCAGCGGAGATCTGGGGAGGAGCTTTCTTGTCGCCCTTGACTTCAACCCAGGCATCACCGTTGTCTGCCTCAACAATTTTGTAAGGCACCATTTTGATGTCTTTCTGAACTACGTCGTCTTTGAAACGACGACCGATCAGGCGCTTGATGGCAAACAGGGTGTTATCGGGGTTGGTGACCGCCTGACGCTTGGCAGGCTGGCCCACCAGAATTTCGCTGTCATCGGTGTAGGCAATGATGGAAGGCGTCGTACGGGCGCCTTCTGCATTTTCAATTACCTTGGCCTTCTCACCGTCCAGGATAGACACACAGGAGTTGGTGGTGCCCAGATCAATACCGATTATTTTACCCATTTCGCGCTTCTCCACTGCCCTGGCTCCAGGGCTGAAATCTTTAAAACTGTTTAACGGTCCGAGCAGTCTATCGACTGTCACGCCTGCCGGCGTTCTACCTTATGCTTTACCTTCGGCGCTGTGCGCCTGTTGTCTCTGCCTTTGATTCCCTATATGGGATCGGCTGAAGCGTTTTCAAGGGCCTTGTTTACAATCTTCTGAAGAAAGCCCTGAAAAACACTTCTTATCCGGCCACTGCGCTGGAGACCACCACCATGGCCGGGCGGACCACACGACCATGCAGGGTGTAACCCTTCTGGAAAACATCCATTACAGTATTGGGCTCCATATCCGGGTTCGGCACCATGGAAATGGCCTGATGGAAGTTCGGATCAAAGGGCTCACCCGCCGGGTTCACCTGCTCTACCTTGAACTTGCCCAGGGCATCCAGGAACTGCTTCTGAATCAGCCGCATTCCTTCCACCAGGGCCTCATGATTCCCCTCAGCCTGCTCGGCACTGTCAATGCCCTTTTCCAGGCTTTCCACGACAGGAATTAACTCACCGACGAACTTTTCCAGAGCAAACTTATGGGCCTTTTCCACATCCTGCTCTGCACGACGCTTGGTGTTCTGGGCTTCCGCATGAGCCCTCAGCACCTGATCTTTGGCCTGGGCCAGCTGCTCTTCCAGCTCTTCCACCCGGGCAGACAGGTCAATCTCAGGGGTCTCTTCCACAACCTCTTCCAGAATCGGGTCAACACCCTCTGCATCCGCCTCAGGCTTTTGAACCTGCTCTTCTGCCTTGCCGTTTTCTACAGTCATTCCGACGGTTCTCCGGATTTGCCGACTGACTGAAACGCATTCAGCCAGCGCTTGTTTGCCACGGGCACTGACCCATCGAGTCAGCCCAGTTTAATCATACTGACAGGCAATATGGGGATAGACCGGCAGGATTCAAGGGCAAAATTTCTTTACCGATGACAATCTACAGGTTACTGTATAAATAAACAGTAACCCTGCGTTGGGAATGTGGGAAGCCGTTATGCTGAATCAAATCACCATCAGCAACTACGCCATTGTTGACCAGCTGGACCTTGAGATCAGTCCAGGAATGACCGCCATTACCGGAGAAACCGGGGCTGGCAAGTCCATCATGCTGGATGCACTCAGCCTCACCCTGGGCGGACGGGCGGACTCCGACTGCGTCCGCACCGGCGCCAGGCGGGCCGACATCCAGGCCCGTTTTGACCTGAATACCATTCCGGCAGCACAGCAATGGCTCAAAGAAAAAGACTATGACACTGAGAACAGCAGCGAGTGTGTTCTGCGACGGGTGATCACCCGCGAGGGGCGGTCCCGAGCCTATATTAATGGCACTCCCGCCACCCTGACCGAGCTGAAAAGCATCGGCAGCCACCTGATTGATATACACAGCCAGCACGCACACCAGTCGCTTCTGAACAAAAGCAATCATTCGACACTGCTGGATCACTTCGCCAAAAGCACTCACCTGGCACAAAAGGTATCCGGGGCGGCCCTTGAACATCACCGAACGTCTGAAGTCCTGAAAGCTTTGGTATCACAACAGCAGGAGCGGGAAGAGCGGATTCAACTGCTGTCCTATCAGCTCCAGGAGCTGGAGCAGATCAACCTGCAGCCGGGCGAAGTAGAGTCTCTGGAAGCAGAACAACAGCAGCAATCACAGGCCGGCAATATCCTAACCGCCTGCCACCAGGTGGCCCAGATCTGCGGATCAGACGACGGAAACAACCTTATCCAGCAGCTCTCCAGCTGCCTCCACAAACTCAGCGACCTGCAGATGGATAATTCAGCCATCAACAACTGCCTGGAAATGCTGTCATCCGCCCAGATTCAAGTGGAAGAAGCCGCGGGGGAACTGAATCAGTTTATTGATCATTTCGAAGCCGATCCGGAAAAAGCCCAGTTTATAGAGGAGCGCCTGAGCGCCATCTATGAACTGGCCCGAAAGCACCGGATTCAACCCGAGGAACTCCCGGCCCGGCAACAGCAGATCAGCGACGAGCTGGAAAAAATACAGCACCATGATGAACAGGTGCTGGAGCTGGAGGCCAACCTGGAACACCTTCTGACTAAACACCAGAAAGCCGCAGATCAGCTATCTAAAAAACGAAAGAGCGCGGCCCGCAAGCTGGAAAAACAGATCACTGACCGCATGGCACTGCTGGGGATGCCCAAGGGCCGGTTCCAGATTGAACTCACCAGCGTTAATCCACAAGCGGTGTCTCCCCTGGGGT
The DNA here is from genome assembly GCF_057680865.1 of Endozoicomonas sp. Z74. Taxonomy (NCBI): domain Bacteria; kingdom Pseudomonadati; phylum Pseudomonadota; class Gammaproteobacteria; order Oceanospirillales; family Endozoicomonadaceae; genus Endozoicomonas; species Endozoicomonas sp. Z74. The sequence continues at coordinate 19,229 of NZ_JBLYZI010000084.1, read as the reverse complement.
TGGAAGCCATCGAATTCCTGGTCACCACCAACCCAGGACAACCCCCAAGACCCCTTGGCAAGGTGGCCTCAGGGGGGGAACTGTCACGAATCAGCCTGGCCATTCAGGTCATTATTGCCCAGTCAACCAACACCCCGACGCTGGTATTTGATGAAGTGGACGTGGGCATTGGCGGGGGAACCGCAGAAATTGTCGGAGGCATGCTCAGGGAAATCGGTAAAACCGGACAGGTGCTTTGCGTCACTCACCAGCCCCAGGTGGCCTCCCAGGCCCACCAGCACCTTCATGTCAGCAAGAAAAGCAGCCGGTCAACCTCCAGCACCCGAATTCACCGACTGGAAGGCGATCACCGGATCACTGAAATCGCCCGGATGCTCGGAGGTATTGAAATCACATCACCGACGCTCAATCATGCCCAGGAGATGCTGCTTCAGGCTCAAGCATCCCAGGTGGGTCGCCCTGAATCCTTACCCTCCACATAACAATAAGCCGAAAACAAAACGGCCGTATTCAGGAACCCACTTCAGCACCTTCCTGATACGGTCAACATTGAACAACTGCCGTAAGTCGTTACCATTAACCCCTTCCAATTGAAGCGTAGTTTTTTCAACCGGAGAAGCGTGGAATGCAAAGCGTGGTTTTTATTCTGAACGATGCCCCTTACGGTACTGAAAAGTGCTTTAACGCATTGCGCCTGGCATTGAACCTGAAGCGAAAATATGAAAACGGTGTCCACATCAAGCTGTTTCTGATGTCCGACGCTGTTTTTGCAGCTCTGCCCGGCCAGCGACCGTCGGAAGGATACAATATCCAGCAGCTAATGACTTTACTGGTTGAGCTGGGAGCGGACATAAAGCTCTGCACTACCTGCATTGCCGCCCGAGGCATTGAGGCATCCAGCCTCATTGAAGGGGCAGAGGTGGGGTCGATGATGGACCTTTCTGACTGGACCATGGAAGCGGACAAAGTGCTGACATTCTGATCCGGATTTGGATGTCAGCATCACAGCCGACAGGCGTCGGCCGTTTATACCCGTTGCCTTTCAAGTTGCTACTTTGTTGGCTGCTATCGCTCACCCCAGTCACTTAGTTCATCTAAGCTCCTGGGGTTTCGCTCTTTTGCCGCCGCGTAGCAACTTGAAATCCTTTGGGTATAGACATACTGTTTTGACCTGCACCTTCGGCTCTCAGAGAGAGCCGACTCAGAAGACCCTGAAATCCGGGTTATTTCTTTTTAGGTCTGACGTACAACACAAGATTGTGGTCCACAATCTCAAAGCCGTGCTGGTCGGCAATTTCCCGCTGACGCTTCTCAATCTCTTCGTCAATAAACTCAACAATCTCGCCGCTTTCCATGCACACCATATGGTCATGGTGATCACCACGGGAAAGCTCAAAGACCGAATGGCCACTGTCGAAGTTGTGTCTCACCACCAGCCCGGCCCCCTCAAACTGAGTAAGCACCCGGTAGACCGTTGCCAGACCAACGTCCTCTTCCGCTTCCAGCAAAGCCTTGTAGACGTCTTCAGCGCTCATGTGCTTGCCAGAGGCGCCTTCAAGGATCTGCAGAATTTTTACTCGAGGCAGGGTGACTTTCAATCCTGCTTTACGCAACTCTTGATTTTCCAAAACGTTTCCCTAACCCTTTGCAAGAGAATCCTGCTATTATCACATTTTTGTGCAAGTATTTCATTTTTGAGCAAGATAGTGGAAGTCTGATGCCGATGCAAAAAACCACGGTCTCCCTCGCCGCTGCACTTTTGTCCACTGCGCTGCTGACAGGATGCGCCAGCTCCACGGACAGTGGGTCGAAGCTTATCAGCTTCCCCGGTGCCTACAAAATTGATATCCAGCAGGGTAATGTCATTACCCAGGAGATGGTCAATCAGCTTAAGCCGGGGATGACCCGTGCCCAGGTTCAATACGTCATGGGCACGCCCTTGCTGGAAGATGCCTTTGACAAGGACCGCTGGGATTACGTCTACAGCGACCAGCCCGGTGGCAAGGAGCGCACCCAGAAGACCCTCACCATCTTCTTCAGTGGCAACAAGCTCTCCTCCATTCAGGGTGATATCAAGCCTGAACCTGAGGAAAAGTAATTCAGCCCTGCTGCTTTTTCAACTTCGCCTGTTCCGCCCTTCTTTTGCGCACCTCTTTGGGGTCGGCAATCAAGGGCCGGTATATCTCGATACGATCTCCCTCCCTGGCCTCCTGTTCTGCAGGCCGGGGAGCCACTTTGCCAAACAGTCCCAGCTTGGCACTGTCCAGCTCAATCTCAGGAAAACAGTCAACAATGCCTGACTGCCTGGCCGCCTCCAGCAGAGAGGTTCCCCTGGTCACTTTCAGTGGAATAATTTTCTGTTCACTGGCCTTGGCATAAGCCACTTCAACAGAGATTGATTCATCATCCATTGGATTATCCATAACGCTCTCCGGGTGATCTGTCATGAATGCCTATTACTGAAATAGTCAGCCGTAAACCTGCCTGGCCCGCTTGCCAAAGGCGTCCACCATGGCATTCAGCATCTGTCCCACCAGAGGCCCCAGGGCCGCCTGGGTCAGGCGGTTACTCATTTCAAACTCAAGCTCCAGAGCCACTTTGCAACCGGGTTCACCGTCAGGCCCACCCAGCGCCTGAAACGTCCATATACCCGACAAATAGCGGAACGGCCCTTCCAACAGCTTCATTTCAATAGAGTGCCCGGGTCGCATTCGGTTCCGGGTGGAAAAGCTGTGCTTGAGCCCTCCCTTTGCCACTTCAATGGTGGCCTCCAGTGCCTCACCCTCCTGATAATTGATTCGGGCGCCAGCACAGCCCGGTAAGAACTCCGGATAGGACTCAACATCACTGACCAGGTCGTACATCTGATCAACGGAATACATCACCAGTGAAGAGCGGGAAATCCTTGGCATAAATCACGTTCCCTACAGCCGTGAGCTGAAAACAGCTCTGAGCTAAAAAACAGACAAAAAATGCAGCTCACCTCAAACCCGATAAAAGGCAGAAGGCTCCAGTACGCTGCACTTTCATAAAAAAAGGCTGGATAGGATACCCTATTCCAGCCTTTTGTTCACAACGGTCAGGCCGTATTAAAACAACGCAGTGATCAATACAACCAGCACGCAAAGCGGTACGATCACCCGGATCATGGCTCGCCACAGGTTAAAGACCCCAACGCTGAGCCCCAGCTCTTTCATCATCGTAGAACGCTTCATCACCCAGCCGGCAAAGATGGAGATGAGCAACCCACCCATGGGCAGCAGAATATTACTGGTAAAATAGTCCAGCAGGTCAAAGAAGTTCTTGCCGAACAGGGTAAACGTCAGATCGCCACTCATGGCAAATACCGTCCCCAGTCCCACAAACCAGATGGAGACACAGAGAATAATGGTAGCGGCCGTACGTCCAAGCGTAGTCCGCTCCGTCAGCCAGGAAAGGGCAGGCTCCACCAGGGAAATGGCCGAACTCAAAGCGGCAATCCCCACCAAAACGAAGAACAGGAACCCAAACACTTCACCCATGGGCATATGGACAAAGGCGGCGGTCAGGGAAACAAACAGCAGCCCCGGACCTGCAGAAGGCTCCAGGCCATAGGCAAAAACGATAGGGAAAACGATCAGGCCCGAGATAATGGCCATGGCGGTATCCAGCACCGCCACATTGATGGCAGTACGGGGAATGGAGTTGTTGGCGGGCATGTAAGCACCGTACGCCATCAGACAGCACATCCCGAGACTGAGGGTAAAGAACGCCTGCCCCAGGGCCGCCACAAAAGCCTCACCGGTCACTTTGGAAAAGTCCACCGTAAACATGAAACTCAGCCCCCGGGTGAACTGTCCCGTTTCCAGCATACTGTAGCCCAGCATAACCAGCAGCAGGGCAAACAGAGCCGGCATCATCACCTGAAGCCCTTTTTCCAGACCTTTATGGATACCACGGGCGGTAATGACCAGAGTGATCAGCATAAAGACTGTGTGCCAGAGAACCTGTCGGGGAGCAGACGACACCAGCTCACCAAACTCGCCCCCCACCTGGTCAGCATTCATGCCACTGAAGGCGCCGGTTACGATGTCCCAGGCATAGGATAAAGACCAGCCGGCGATTACGCTGTAAAACGAAAGGATCAGAAAACCGGCCAGCATTCCCATCCAGCCTACCACGCCCCAGAGCCTGGAGACGCCCAATTCACTGGTCAGCTTACGCATGGCGTTGAGCGGGCTCAGGCGTACATGACGACCAATGGCGGTTTCAGCCATCAGCAGGGGCACCCCCATAATGGCGATGCACAGCAGATAGATCATGACAAATGCACCACCACCGTATTGCCCGGCAATGTAAGGGAATTTCCAGATATTACCCAGACCGATTGCAGAACCGGCGGCCGCCAGCAGAAAGGTCCAGCGATTGGTCCAGGTCTTTTTCGATGCAGTCGGATTTTGTCCTGACATGAGCTCCCCAACGAAACACAATTATAGATTTATTGGTCTGCCACCAGGGAGCGTTGATAGTTAGACATGGGACCAGCCGTTCAGGGATTACGCCAGGCAAGGCGCGAGCTTTGCAATGTGGTCGTTCCACATAAGAAGCGAGTAACGCAGCATGGCGTTATCCCTGAGCGGCCCTTCGGGTTCAACACGGAAGTGCTCATACTTCGTTGAATGACTGATACATGAAACCACCATGCATTGCGCCATTCGCCTTGTCTGAGCACTTCCGTGATGAACTGGTCTTATGGCTAACTATCAACGCTCCCTATCCCGCGAGATCTTCACGAAAGCGGCTGAAAGTCATACCCAAAGCGCACACCACAGTTTTCCCCTGATCACCGCCATCAGACAGTTGCTCAGCGGGATATAACCGGGAAAGAGAGAAGAAGGGCAGCGATCGCATTGTATCGGTTTACCAGTACGGCTCAATACTTTTTTGCCACCCAGACAGCCAAAAAAGTGTTTTTTCTGCACAATAAACCCTGCATCCAGCAATTTTCACCAATTGATGGGGGAGCTATTGTGGTTGGTACCGTGTATCGACAAGAATAAGTGACTTCTCCTTCTGCTCCTCCTATAATCCGGGCCATGGCAAAGAGTTCAAAGAAAGGTAAAAAAGGCGATTCATCCATCGTCATCAACAAGAAAGCACGTCATGACTACCATATCGACGAGACTTTCGAAGCAGGTTTGTCCCTCGCAGGCTGGGAGGTCAAAAGTCTCCGCCAGGGCAAGGTTCAGCTCGTGGACAGCTATGTTCTGCTCAAAGACGGTGAGGCCTGGCTGATTGGCGCCCAGATCACTCCCCTGAACACCGCCTCAACCCACGTGGTGGCGGATCCTCTGCGCGACCGGAAGCTGCTTCTGAATCGAAGGGAGCTGGCCACTCTGTTTTCCACCACCCAGCAAAAAGGTCATGCCTGTATTGCGATCAAGCTGTACTGGAAAGGTCACCTGATCAAGTGCCAGATTGCCCTCGCCCGGGGTAAGAAGGAATTTGACAAGCGCGCTGCCACCAAAGCGCGGGAATGGAACATTGAGAAACAGCGGGTCATGCACCGCGGCTGAACCTACCCTCCTCTGGCGTATAGTCCCTATACGCCACCAAAAGGCTTTAAACGTTGCACCACCAAACACCCTCTCCCTCTGGGAGAGGGCTGGGGTGAGGGAAAAGCTAAATACCTCATGGCGAACACATTGAGACCAACTACCAAAGCCTCGATATAACCCATGCCAGTCTTCCCAGCACCGCCAGGGGTGTATCTAATGATTAATCAAACGCCCAACTGAGCGTTTCCTGTCCTATATTCCAGCCATCCAGATCATTCACACATTGGCATGGAGAATAGGAATTGCCTTCTTATCGCCCCAATAACTTGCCCCGGCTGATAACAAAACGGTCAATAAAGAAAGTCAGGGTTTCCGCGCTTGTTTTTTTATCCCTCCAGCCTTCACTCCTCATGGCCGTGGGCATCCTTGAAAAAAACAGCCAGATATCTCCGGCAACATTGCTGGCTATTTCCCATTTCCATGACATCCCTATCCTCCCTCAAAACGCCCCACCCATCATTCCAGATGAGGAGCACAGAAAAATACAGGGAGCGCTCCAGGACCATGAAGACATCAAGCAACAGATTCTCTCCAGCTCCAAAAACATCCGGCACTGGTATCAAACGTCCAGAAAAGCCTGGGACAGCCTGATGCAACAGGATGATCGCAATAACAACCAGCAGCGTGAACCCGCCCTATCCGTTGACACCGATGACGGAGAGAACGCTTGGTTGATGGAAGGAGCCGACGAAGATAATGAGATGGAATGGTTCCTGTTGACACTGGTCATTACCCAGAGCAGAGAAGATGAATCCGATGAACCACCCAAGGACCAGGGCGCCACCCAGTCTCTGGAAATGGATTCCAATAACCCTGAATCAATGGCAGGGTTCGTCATTGCAGTCCCCTGCAACCAGCTCTCCCCAGAGATCCGACATCAGGAAGACAGCACGATCCAGGAGCAACTCCAGGTGGATTTAGTCCCCTCTCCAGAGAGCAGTAATGAGTCACTCCCAGGCGAAACAACAACAAGGCTTTTTCACTGCATTCAATTTCTCACCCGACAATTTTGTCAATGGATCGATATATCCAGGGGCTCGCGGTCAACCCATTTCAGTGATACAAAGCGCCCATCACCGTATCCGGTAGAACCGCCCAGAAAAAAAAGAAAAACCAGAGTGGCTCATGACAAAAGGCCACAAACCGTTATCGTCACCCAAAACACAGGACTGCCCACGATCCGTTTGAAAGTTAAACGCTCTGACCAGTCTTACTGGGTTTACCAGGGAGCCAGTCAAACAGAGGGCACAGGCAGCTTCTGTCGCCACAGCGCTTTAAAAAATCAGGTTTTAGGACTCCTGGAAGGATCAATGGCCTATGAGTTAGAGGTGAATAATAAGAGGGTTTGTCTTTTTGAGCTTCACGAGGGCAGTGTGCGGCTGCTGGATTCTGACAGCCATACTCTCTGGATTGACTGCATTGTTCAACCTGTGCCCAGTCGGGGTCACAAGCTGCAAGCCGAAATTCACTTTGGCATCCAGGTTGAAGGCCCCCTTCGGTATATGAATCATAGAAAACCCGCCAACATCCACCTGAGAACCTTTATTGCCCCCCAGGCCGTCCAATCCATAACAGAGACAGAACTCATTCGGCTGAAAAATATCACAACCCTGGATAAGACCATTGCAGTTGCCTCCATTACCAGTGAAAAACTGGATGAACATACTGAGCTTTACCTGGACTACAACCCAGGCTCCGATACCGCCCCCAGCTTTGCTGAACACTCACAGTGGCAGCAGCCTCCTCTGACGGATCAGGACAAACAGCTCTTATTAGAGGCGGCACGCCTGCTTGATCCAGACAACAAAAGGCTCAGGGAAGGGAAAAACTGGCTGATCAATGACCAGGCATCAGGGCAGCAAAACGCTGCCCAGAACCATTACACGACGGATAACCACACACCAGAAAAACAAACCCGACCGAGAGAATGGCCCTGCAACATCCAGTAAAAAAACCGGGAAAGGCTGAACTTAAGTACTGATCCTGTTGCTTTTCTTATTCATTTTTGGCATAAATGCGACAGAGGTTTGTTACTGGGGGCGATCAGGATTCGACGACGGTTACGAAACCCGAGGTGCATGTCGAGAGTGTAGTGACTCTCGTAAATCCAAACACTGCAAACGTTCTAGTTGCTAACGATAATAGCTACCAAGGAGCTATGGCTGCCTAATAACAGCCTTCTCCCGGTCACTCTGTTTTGTCTATTGGATGGACCTGACCGCTACCGAAAATAGAATCGTCACAGTCGGCTGCCTGTACCGACTGGGCTAAAACGCACAGGATCGCGTAGTGTCACCCTGACCGTTGGGTCGTTCTGCGTTAACCTAATAACGGAATCTAAACATGTAGAGCCAAAGGCAGAGGACTGGCGGACGCGGGTTCAAATCCCGCCGCCTCCACCAACACAAAGCCCTGTAGATCACCCATCTACAGGGCTTTTTTATTGGAGGGCATAAATGGCAACGGACAGTGTCCATCCAGGACAGGGTACAGCCAAACCTGAACCCTGTCGTTCAACCCTGAGTCAATATAATGTTCATTTTTCTTATGGTACGATTGGTCAGCTTTATGCAGACAATGGCCGTGACTACAAATGATCCACCCTTCCTGAGCAGTCTTGAAAATGGCAAGCCGGGCGGTAGCGTTTTCGCTGTTTTCATCATTTCTGACTAAAATATTATCTGTTGTCAGTACGCTCTCGCTTCTTCCTTCACAGACAAAAGTCTGCTCGCTGGCACTCTATCTGAGCCATTTCTGCTCGTGAAATGCACTGAAAAGGTGGGCCATTTATGAGCAGTTTGAGATGTCCAGTTTTCAACAGAATACTTACTGGGGCACTCATTTAGGCAACGGCCAAAAATGAGTCATATTGGAAAATATATCAAGTTAAAACCCGGAAAGTTATTTTACATCAAAAAGATACGATGTCATACGACATCAGTAATATCTCTTATTTTGAGTTAATAAGAAAAGAATCGGGAGATTATCTCTTAGTCTGAGTTTTTTTGTCCCTAATATTCGATATTACTCGGTTTGAGATCTAATAGCTGTTAAACATCAAGGAAGAAGTATGGCAACTAAAGCAGATTTACCCGATTGGGTCGAAGCAGCAATAAAAGCAAATGGTGGTAGTGCTCGACTACTTGAGGTCGCGAAGTATATCTGGGACAACCATGAGTCAGAGCTTCGCCGATCTGGTGACCTCTTTTATAAGTGGCAGTACGATATGCGTTGGGCTGCCAATCAACTTAGAAATAGTGGTGCAATGAAACCAGTAGCGGCTTCTCCAACAGGAGTCTGGGAGCTAGCGTAAAAATGTTTAACAAAGCCAGGCAACATCGCCCACTTCGTGGGCTGGACCTACATTCCGCGGCTTCGCCGCTCCATTTCGGCCGTTGCTGGCGGCGTTAAATTCTCTAAACATAGGCATTTGAGTAAACATGATAGAAATATTAAAAACTGCGTCTAAAGCTGGTTTTAGCTTAGCCACATTAGGAACTGCATTAATTTACTTTGTCCACATTGAGTGGATTAAAATTGAGATATTCTCAACACTAACATCTGATCAAACATACAAAGCTTTATTATTCAGTATAACAATCACACTCATTGCATTTCTCTTTTTGGTTTTTGCACAAGTACAGTCCAGAAAATCTGGTAGCGTTACAGTAACAGCTAAAGATCATGGTACAGCCATAAACAATACTGGAAATGGAAATATCACAATTACAAAGGACAAGTAATAAGTGTCATTATTTAGGAAACAAACAACATCAGCGTCAGAAAATGGTATAGCTATCACAAATAGGGATGGTGATGTAAAAGTTAGTATAATTAAGTCATTATCAAGACTTCCATCAATACTCAATCCTTTACTGATTAAAATCATAGAAGAACATCGTCCACAAAATAGTGCAGAAAGCGTAAGTTTTTTATACCCTGAAACTGAGCTTAAGATAACTTATAACCGGGTAATAAACTATGCTGATGACTTTAAAGAATTCAGTGGATATATGTCACTCATAGAAAATTCACTAGACAGCATAGATAATGAAGACCCAGGGGCAAGAGAAACCTTTTTATGGGCCCTCAATAAAAAATACAAAAATATAAAGAAAGAATTGTTAATAGAAAATGACATAGACCCTTCTAACAAGGATGATGTGATAGGCATAATTGCAAAAAATTCCGACCGCATTATTCTAAAGGTTTCAAAGGAAATTATTTCCACAGCGAATGGTGATGTAACATATCCAATTGAACTTGTACAAGCAGCACAAGAACTTGTTGTATGCTATGGGTTCATAAACTGTCAAATACTAGAAAAGCCTGATGATAGTATCCAACCTTCAAACACCTGATAAAAGCTTATATATCATAGGCTCTAACGTATTGAAGATAATCAATGAATTTCAATTCAATGATATTTGTCCATTCGTATTACATAGTCAATACAATAGTAAAATCGGCAATATCTCTCTGTCTTATCTTCTTTATACTCTTGACTGGCTTTATATCGCAGGAGCTGTAACTACAACATCTTCAGGCAATATTAAATTATGCAACTCATAAAACTGACAATTTACAAAAAATCAGAGGCAATACGAGAAATCCCATTTAAAGATGGACTTAACATAGTTACTAATAATGGCCTTGCAGGGAACCAATTAGGAAAAAGCACTTTTCTAAGGGCAATCAATTTTTGTTTAGGTTCAGACGGGGAAAGTCTATGGAAAGACCCAGAGAATGGAAATATAAACCACGAAATAAAGAATCTATTACTGTCAGGAGAAATAACATTTCAGCTTATTTTCAGATCTGATGGTATAACATACACAATTGTAAGAAAACTTCAGGAAGTTCAACAGAAACGTAGATTTATAATAAAGAAATTCAGCTGGATAAATGATGAAGAGTACCATTCACATACAAAATTCAAACGAGTTATTGGATCAATATTTGGCTGTAATTTTGAAAAACCAAAATACAACTCCATAAAAAATAGATATGTGAGAATATCTAGGCCAACAGCAAATAACGCATATAAATACCTTACATTTTTCACGTCAGATGATGAATATAGCCTTATACACTCGTATATCTTTGGCTTTCAGGGGATAGAAAAACTCAAACTAGAAATTGAAATCAAAAACGAAATATCAATTGCAGAATCCAGGAAGTCTGCCATTTTAAATGGTTCAACATTGCGGTTTTACAAAGATCAACTTTCAGCTATAGATGAAGAAATTCTTTTATTACAAGAAAAAGAAGAAAAATACGACTTAAGTGGTATACATAATGATGCTCTTGATAAGTTGAAAGTATCGCGAGAGCATATTGCTAGACTAGCTTCAGATATTTCCAACCTTGAAACAAGAATTCTTTATAATCAAAAGACAATAAAACAATATGAAGAAAAGGTTTCAAGTATTGATGTTTCGACAGTAGAAAACATATACAACGAAGCAAAAATCCTCATTCCTAATATTACAAAAACACTGCAAGAAACTATTGATTTTCATAACTCAATTTTTCTGAGAAAAGCAGAATTTGTTAAAACTCAAAGTGCAATACTTGAAAATGAACTAAGGGATCTTAAAACAAACCTTACAGATTCACTAAACAGTGAAAAAGCTCTAACAAAAGACCTGGCTAATGAAGGTCATCTTAGTGGATTTATTCTCATTGAAAGAGAAATTCAAGAGCAAAAAGAAAAAAGAGGCTCGATATCATATGTTATTGATGAAGTAAAAAAGCTAGATTCATATATATCCAGCAAGAGCAATGACCTAAGTAAAATAAAGAGAGAAATAGAGTCACTCCTTGAAGGTTTTAATAAGAATTTAGATGTATTCAATATGTTCTACAGCAAGATTACGCAAGAACTATTTACTACCCACCGTAATCGACTAAATGCAGATACAAACGACAAAGGTGAGATTTCTTTTTCAATTATTAATGACAATTTAAATACTGGTGATGGAGTACCAAGAGTTTCTTCAATGGCTTTTGATATGTCATTAGTTAAGTTCAATGCTGAGTTTGGCTCAAAGCTCCCAAAATTCACAATTCAGGACTATCTAGAATCTGCGGATGAAGAAAAACTAGAAAAACTATTTAATGTTGCTAATAGTGAAAAAATCCAAACAATTGTAGCCATTTTAAATGACAAGCTTAGCTTCATGAGCCCGTCCATAAAAAAAGAAAATACAGTACTTGAGCTCTCAGAAACCGATAAATTCTTCAAAGTCTAAATATCTACTGGAACCTGAAGCATGAATTTAAATCGGGTAAGAGCTGGCTTCTCTCCAGCTCTCCCCACACCACCCGGCGTGCGGGTCCGCACCGGGCGGTTCACCGATGATGGTGAAACCTGATCCATAAATCTTTCAGGGAAACAAGCCCTATACTTGCAAGATACTTGTCGCTGAGTCCAAGCTGGACTGCATACGTTCTTGATAATCGGTAATACCCTTTGTTGCTGCCTCCGATACAGGCGGCCTTGAGTGCATCAACACCTAGCCTGATCAGATTGATGACTTTGGTTTTCGCTTTTCTCCACTGCTTAATAAAACAACAGCGGATTCGACGGCGTATCCATTGATCCAGCAACGGGATAGGGGTGTAGTATTCGGACAGTTGGTAATAACCCATCCAGCCACGGAGATACTCAGCCAGCTTTCTTAGCCGATAGGGCATGGACACTCCCCAACTGCGACCAGTCAGGGCGAGTATCTTCTGCTTGAATCGGTGCAGGGTTTTGTCAGACCACCGGATTTTCTTCCCTGTGAAGGTAAATCCCAGAAACTCGCATTCAGTGGCCTTGACCACCTTGCTTTTCCCGGCGTTTACCTTCAGCTTCAGCTTGCGCTCGAGGAATCGGCTGATGCTTTCCATCACCCTAACTCCCGCTCGTTCGCTGCCTGTCAGGATGACAAAGTCATCGGCGTATCGTGTAAACCGGTGGCTGGCATGGAATACAGCCAAGTCCGCTCACGGCCCGTGGCATCAAAGCATGCGTTCATTCCCTACTGAAGTATTTATTGCTTAATCGATCTTGCAAGCATGTAGCCTGTAGACTACATTTCTGAAATGAGCTATGAAATTGTAACGACAGAAACGTTCAACAAGTGGCTTGCAAAAGTTAAGGATCGACAAGCGAAAAAGGCTATAGCCATGCGCTTGCTTCGAGCCGAAGCAGGAAACTTGGGTGATGTTAAGTCTGTCGGTGGTGATGTCAGTGAAATGCGGATTTTTGTAGGTAAAGGCTATAGAATCTATTTCACTATTCGGAATGGTCAGCTTGTTATTTTGCTTTCTGGTGGCGATAAGTCCAGCCAGGCACGGGATATTCAGCTGGCCAAGGAAATATTAAAAAACTTGGAGGAATAGCAAATGGGTGAAAAGCTAACACCATTTAACCCTGTTGACCTGCTCCAGGGAGATGATGAAATAGCTGAATTTCTTTCAGAAGCTTATCTTGATGAAGATCCTAGTGTTTTCATCATCGCTCTCGGTCATGTTGCAAGGCACAAAGGGATTGGGAATCTTGCTCGAGAAACGGGACTTAACAGAGAAAGTCTCTATAAAACCTTCAGCGGCAAAGTTCAGCCAAGATGGGATACGATTCATAGGCTTTTGCACGCTTTAAAAGTCAGGCTTGCTATCGCTGGCTAAAATTGCAATATTGAGCACACCCATAAACCGGGTAAGAGCTGGCTTATCTCCAGCTCTCCCCACACCACCCGGTACCACGAGCATGCAAGCACATAGGGTCCGCACCGGTTGGTTCACCGATGATGATGAAACCTGATCCATAACTCTTTCAGGGAAACAAACCCGATATCGGGAAGATATTTGTCGCTTAGTCTGAACTGGACAGCATATGTTCTTGATATCCGGTAATACCCTTTGTTGCTGCTTCCGATTCCTGTGGCCTTGAGCGCATCAACGCCTAACTTGGTCAGATTAGCGACTTTGGTTTTCCACTTTCGCCGCTGTTTGATAAAGCAACAGCGGATTCGGACATGCCTGTCTTGTAGTGACCAGGCGAGTACCGTCCCCATCAGCCTTTGCCCCGCCAACACCATAGAGGTGTGCCCCCTTCCCCGGCATTTCATCTACACTGTTATCTTTATTTCCATAAGGGCGAATAATTATTTCTTCTTAAGCCCGGATACGATAAAAAGATAAGGTGAAGATTCCAAAACGACTCCGACCCCTGGTAGACGAAGGTCTGGTAGATGAGGTCATCAGCAGATTGATGAGCGGCAAAGAGGCCGATGTTTATGTTGTGCAATGCGGTTCCGAGACCCGATGTGCCAAGGTGTACAAAGAGGCGGCCAAGCGTGGCTTCAAGCAGGCAGTAAAGTACCAGGAAGGACGCAGGGTTCGTAACAGCCGTCGCGCCCGGGCCATGGAGAAAGGCTCAAAATATGGCCGTCAGCAGCAGGAAGAAACCTGGCAGAATGCCGAGGTGGATGCCCTCTACCGTCTGGACAGTGCCAAAGTCAGGGTACCCAAGCCCTTTGACTGTATCGACGGCGTACTGCTGATGGAGCTTATTCTGGATGATGAGGGCTACGTTGCCCCCCGCCTCAACGATATCACCCTGTCTGCAGAACAGGCCCGGGAAGATCACGCCACCATGATGACGTATGTCATGCGCATGCTCTGCGCCGGTATCGTTCATGGGGACCTGTCTGAGTTTAATGTGTTGATGGCAGAAGATGGCCCGGTCATTATCGACCTTCCCCAGGCGGTTGATGCTTCCGCCAACAATAATGCCCGTGCCATGCTGGAACGTGATGTTAACAACATGACTGAATATTACGCCCAGTTCGCGCCAGAGCTGCTGAAGACCCGTTATGCCAGCGAAATCTGGACGCTCTATGAAGAGAGCAAACTGACCCTGGACACCGAACTGACGGGGTATTTCAAGGAGAATACCCAAAGCGCCGATGTGGACGCCATGCTGGCGGAAATCCAGTCAGTCATTGCGGAGCAGGAGGAAAAGCAGAAGCGCCTTCGTGATAATGAGTCCGATTAAGACTCTAAAACAGGATATATCGGGCGCAACGCTTATTGGATACCGTTGGCGCCCTTCTCCTTCTGTCCCCCCCACCCATATCTCCCTGTATAACGGCACCGACTAAGCAGCCCCTCCATCCGTGACCCCGCTTATCCCAAGTGCCATCAAAGCAGTAAAAGAATAAGAATGAAAACCAGCAATAACCGGTGCTGAAACCTGATCAATCACCAACCAGCCAGCAGTAGCAATCCTCAATGAATATAAGCACAATAGTGCAAGTGAAATAACGCAGAAAGGCTGGCGACCCATGTCACAACGCATCAATTTGGCCATGGTGCCTAAAAATAGCAAAGGCTACATCGATTACCAGCAAATCCCATCCGTGCCTGTGCGGGTAATGGTGGCGGAAGCAGAAATCCAGAAAATGGAACGGTGGCTGAAAAGAGTGCTGCACCCCACGGACTCACTCAGAGCTTCCGACGAAGAACTGGAAGAGACCCGGTATTACCTCGATCGATTGAAAAAGCGATATCAGGAATGGCAGGCACTGCTGACAGAAACCGCCTGACCGGAAACCCGCAGCGAAGTTAACCGGTCAAGCCACTTCTCATTAGAATCAACTTAACCCATCAGGCCAAACCGGAAGACGGTCTGGTGCCGGTACTCTTCACCAGGGTTCAACTCAATCGAGGGAAACGCCTGCTGATTGGGAGCATCCGGAAAGTGCTGGGTCTCCAGACAGAAACCGGCTCTCTGGATGCAGGACGCACCGCCACGGCCAGGTTCCCCTTCCAGAAAGTTGCCCGTGTAGAACTGGACACCTGGCTGGGTAGACAACACCTCCAGGGTACGTCCTGACTCCGGCTCTTCAGCCCGCGCCAGAAGTTGTGGAGATGAGGGACTTTCATTTCCGATCCTCAGCGCCCAGTTATGGTCGTAACCACCGGCCTGACGCAACTGAATAAAGTCCTGTTGGATCTCCTCCCCGATGGCTTTCATAACCCGGAAGTCCATGGGTGTCCCCTCGACCGATTCCACCGCGCCGGTGGGTATAGCCGTTTCATCCGCAGGCGTATATCGATCCCCATGGAGCTGCAACCGGTGCCCGAGACAGTCACCTTTACCCAGCAGATTAAAATAAGTGTGATTGGTCAGATTCACCACCGTCGGTTGATCTGTACTGGCCTGGTAGTCAATTCGCAGTTCATTCAGGTCATTCAGCGTATAACCCACCCGAACATCCAGGTTGCCAGGATAACCTTCCTCGCCATCGACCGAGGTGTAATGCAGAACCAGAGAGCATTCTGAATCACCACGCTTCTGCTCCACACGCCAGATTTTCCGGTCAAACCCCTCACGCCCACCATGTAAATGGTGAATGCCGTTGTTGCAGGCCAGTTCCAGGGACCGTCCATTCACATTCATCCTGCCACGGGCTATCCGGTTGGCACACCGGCCAATAATCGCACCAAAATAAGCTCCGGACCGTTCATAATCCGCTACGGAATCACAGCCCAGCGTCACTTCTCCGGGGACTCCTTCTCCATCAGGCACCTGGATACTCTGAATAATGCCACCCAGGTCAAGAATGGAGACAACCATCCCCCTGGTGTTGCACAGCTTATAGCGGTGAACCGGTTCTCCCCGGTAAGTGGCTCCAAACACGTCCTGGATAATCTTCATAAGACCGTCGATATCTCAGGGCATTGCGGCTTCAGGCCAACCTGCCGGAAAACCGCCCTGCCTCGTTCATGGCCATCACAGCCAGTAAAACGTCATCACCGCGATAGCGGCACCAGAAAACAGGATAGTACCTACGCTAGCCCCGCCGAATCCCTGCCTTGGGTCACAGAAAAAGCGCAAATACCCCGTCCCTCAGTGCTTGCCAGCCATGGCTCTCTGCTCTATAAATAAGAAGTCCGGGGGCGATTCGGATTCGACGACGGTATCGAACCCTGAGGTGCATGCCGAGGGCGTAGTGGCTCTCGTTAATCAAAACACTACAAACCTATTAGTTGCCACTATGACAACTACTGAAGCTGCAAACGAAGGCGTTTACGCCATCGCTGCTTAATCGTAGCTAAACCCTGCGAAGCTTCCAGTCCATCCGGTTCGTTTGCTGGCTGGTATCCGGACTGTCACCGTAAGCAGACTCGCCACGCTCAGCAGGTCTCTGGCTGACGGGTTAAAACCTGTGAGAATCGCTCCATAAAACCCCGACCACTGGGTCGTTATGGCGTTAAATTAAAGGTGGATCTAAGCATGTAGAGCCGAAGGCTGAGAGCTGGCGGACGCGGGTTCAAATCCCGCCGCCTCCACCAATCACCCTTTATAAATCAATGAGTTATAAAGGGGCGATGGTGCTAAAGTGGCATTTAAATGCCCACATTTAGCATTAGAATGACAGCATTTTTGACAGCCTTCTGAATCAGGGTTGTTGGAAATGCTGTTTTTTTATGCCTGGAATATCAGCCCTGTTTGATCAGGGAGAGCCAGTTCTTCTCGGTGATGATTTTTACGGGCAAGCCTTCTTTTTGCAGTTTCAGTGCCGCCTCAATCTTTCGGCCGTGGCTGCTGAACTTCCAGTCCCGGTTGGCCAGGGTGCCTATGACTACAAGCCCGACCTTTTTGGTGATGGACTTGGATAGCGATGCTCCCAGGGCTTTGGCCTGCTTCTCAATGTCGGCCCGCTTGGCTGAAACGAACTTTCCTGTGAAACAGATAGTGGATTGATCAATGGCTACCTGTGCTACAGATTCCGTGCAAAACTCTGTTGCCATGCCATGCGCAACGCCAGTTTCCAGGAAGCGTTGCCCAGTTACCTGCTTGATCGTTTCAAGAAGGTCTGCCTTCTCTTCTTCAGTGATGACTCCATCGGCCAGGATCTCTTTGATTCTTTCCATAAGAACATCACCGGGCCAGGCCGATAATAAATCTTCCCGCTCTTTCAGCCAGAGGTTGAATGCGGTTATCTCTTTATCTGTCAGTTCATTGTCTGCACTGATGCCCTGTAGATAACCCAGTAATTGATTCAGCTGGGCCTCATAGTTGCTTTCATCATTGTGGCCGTACTCCAGTACATCCGAGACCAGGGTTTTGAGATCTTGCAGTTCGTCGGCAGTGACTACGCCGTCTTCAAGAATATCCGTCAGCAAGTCACAAACATCCAGAATATCTCCCTCCATTTTCACATGACGCTCATTCTTCAGCCACGTATCCAGAAAGAGTACTTCCCGATCATTCAACTCGGTATCAGCCACCACCCCCTGAAGAATACCACGCAAGGTCAGAAATGCTTTTTCAGTATTTCTGTGATAATTAAATGCCCGGTTTACGGGTTCACCCTGATCATTCAAAACAGATTCTTTTTTCATTCTCTCCCCCGGTCGGATCAACTGTCCAAGATCGCATGATATAAAGAATTCTGCTTTTACCAAAGTGTGTTTTTTGTAGGTGCTGGACTGGCGGTTTTACTCCACTTCATGACAGCCCACCACCACACCGAGAACACACTTTAGATCCGGTAGAAGGATCTTAGGTGCAGCCGCTGTCTGTGGCTGAAACCAGATTTTTCCACCCTGCTGATGAATGGCTCCAACGGCCACCGCTCCATCCCAATCCACCAGCACGGTATCGCCGGTGTTGAAAGCCTTCCCCCTCTCCACCAGCACAATCGCCCCCTGTTGATAATCGTTCAGATTGGGTTTGCTCACCCGGTAGTAACTTATTTTTGGGTAATCCATCACTTCCCCCAGGCCTCCAGCGTCATGACGCTGTATTAGGGCAGGCAAATAACGCATAATGGCGATGTCTGCCTGCACCGCTGATCACGGACTTCAGGTGGGTGCCATCCCACAAGCGGACACCAGTGGCTTCTCTGCCGGGTGTCCTGGGTTATACAATACCTTCGGGAAAATCTCAGGGGGTCGCTGGAGTGACTTGATCAACGCCCGGCTCCCAAATCCCTTCCTCCCTTCTTCTCTTTTTATGCGCTAACTCTCTTTCTTCTCACCATAACGGGGCTCCGTTCTATACTGATTCCTTCGTTTTTGCAGCTTTGACTGCCTGATCAGCAGTCTGCAAAGGGAGAACTTTCGATGAACCTGCGTTTATATACCCCTCCTGAAGCGAGGATTACCAACTCAATTAGCACTTTCATGCAAATTTGTTTCAGAGCGTGAATTTTTGAATGACTTTCAAGCAGAGAGCCAAGGGAAACCCGCTCGTTGTCATCTGCTGGGGGATCGTATTCTGAGACAGCTTTACCGATTGAAAATGTCACGAACGGAGTTAGCAAACCGGATCGGCGTTCGGCCATCCACGGTGTGCAACTGGGTCAACTACAGGCGAGAGCCAAACGTGAAAACATTGATTCGTCTGGCGGATGAACTGGAGTGTTCCATTGACTATCTGGTGGGGAGGAGTACTGGGGATGAAGGACAGAGAAAACGGCCTGGTTCGTTGTGAACTCAGGTGTAGTAGTTCAGACCTGATCTGACAGTCACCGATTTTTCAGAGGGTGTCTGTCAGGTCAAATTCAGGCTACAAATTTTTCCTTCCAGATCTCTTTGCCATCTATCAGAGTTTCCATTGGCGTTCTT
>NZ_JBLYZI010000083.1:0-26374 GCF_057680865.1 Endozoicomonas sp. Z74 | reverse complement strand
CCGGAAATACCTTGTGCATCACCGGCAATGGGTGAGGGCGGCAGAGTTTTATGGAGGACACCGATCTGCTCTGGGGACATCATGGGTATGGACTTCAGGATGTCTTGGAATTGCTGAGGTTTCATGGCTGGAACTCCACTTTACACGACAATTCTCATGCTCAGGGAGTATAGACCATGTTAGCAACATTTAATTTGAACAGCGCCCCTATTCAGGTGATGGTATTATTTTTGGGCAGGCGGGTTTATCCGGAGGCAGAAGTGCATCTTACTATGAGAGTGGCCTGGTTGATGGGTTTGACCTTTCTGTTTTTCAGGAAAAAAAGCTGAAGAGATTGATTTGAATTCCGAAGTTGATCGTTATTTATATCCTGGGATTGTTCATGAAGTTTCAAGAGATCGTGACTGGAGTCAGAAGGATGAATATCGATTTAATGAGGCTGTAGATTTTGTTATCAACGGCTGTATAGTTCAAAAGGACATGAGTTTTGTAGAAGAGCTAAGTATGCCCGTTACTCTCATACGGTGCCTTTCAGAATCAGAGAATGAAAACAATCGCTCACCTTCGGATTCAGATGTTCCAGATCAAGGTTCTGAAGGGGGTAGCAATCAGGCAGGAGAGAGTAGGGAGGGGCATTCCGCTGAGCCAGATGCTGATCAGGATGGAGCTTCAGAGGAGCAAGCCAGTTATTCAGACAATGAGCGAGGAAAGAGGTACAACTCTAGGGTCTATATTGTTGTTTCTCCAGATAAAGCTCAAACATTTAGGGGGGAGAAGTATCTTAAAGGGAAAGGAGAAGATGGCTATGATGAACAGTTGACAGACTTTATGGCGGAGTTGATAGAGAGAGGGTATTACTTCGAGCTCATTACTTCATTAGATTTCACTCCATCACTTAAAGAGGATGATAAGTTGACTTTCTGGTGGGATGAAGGTTTAGAGAAGGAGATCTTTGGTAAGGCACTATTGACAGAGCTCAAAGTAAAAACTCAGGGGCTGTATGGTCATCTTTGGGAAATTAAAGAAAGCCGTGGTGGATTGAGGTATCCTCCGTTACTGATTGACCGGAGGTCTGCAAATCGTTTAAAAAAGAAAGGGGCTGAAAAGAGTTATTTTATTGCTACTAAAGCGATAATCGATACCGTTCGTAATGGTGAGGTTGAGTTGGTTACCGAGCTGGAAGCAGTGATGGACTTTTCGCACTATGGTCCACGAGCATTGAATCGTAACCCATTTAGACGGCTGTATAATAAGGACAACCCCAGACCAGCTGAAATTGGGCAGCCTGCTGTCTACTGGGATCTTCTGGCAACGCTTCGTTTGATGGAGCCTAGAGATTATGCAGATATTGTTGTAAAAGGGGTTCTGATTGCTGTGAGCGTTTGGTTGTATTACGCTCTGTTCGGCCCTGATTACCGGAGTAAAAAGTGGTAGAGAAAGTACAAGCTGATTTTTGATGTCTTCCCTGATTTGAGCGCTTTGATTATAAAATCATTGGGTTATGGGTGGCTAAGACTGAAGGGGTAAATTAAAGGTGAAAGCAGTGCTGTATGGGTTTTATTTCTTATGCCGCTCCGGGCAAGACTTAACCAGAGGTCTGCTATAGTGAGCTGACGATTACAAAAACTCAGATAAGCCTTACAACAACTGCCTATGACTGCCTTTTTTGAAGAGAAAGTTCTTTCCGTCCGGCACTGGAACGATGCCCTGTTCAGTTTTACCACCACCCGGGAGCCTTCTTTCCGGTTTCATAATGGACATTTTGTCATGCTTGGGGTTGAGGTGGATGGCAAGCCGCTGATGCGGGCCTACAGCATTGCCAGTGCCAACTATGAAGAGCATCTGGAATTTCTAAGTATCAAGGTTCCCGATGGACCATTGACCTCCCGTCTTCAACATCTCCAGCCTGGGGATCCTGTTCTGGTGAGCCGCAAGCCGGTGGGGACCTTGATGGTGACTGATCTGAAGCCTGCCAGGCACCTTTTTCTGCTGGCAACGGGTACCGGACTGGCCCCGTTTCTAAGCATTATCAAGGACCCTGAGACCTATGAACGTTTTGAAAAAGTGATACTGGTTCACGGGGTTCGTTGGGGGAGTGAGTTGGCTTACCACGATTATCTGTTAAATGAGCTTCCCCACCATGAGTACCTGGGGGAGGAAATCCGGAAAAAGCTGCAGTATTACCCCACCGTGACCCGGGAACCGTTTCGAAACACGGGCAGGATCACAGATCTGATTCAATCGAACAAACTGTGTGATGATCTTGGGCTGGCTCCTTTGAATTCCGAAACGGATAAGGTCATGATCTGTGGCAGTCAGGGGATGATCAGCGAGACCTGCAACCTGTTGGATGCAAGAGGATTTATTGCCTCAAGTCATACGGGCGATGTCGCTGATTATGTCATTGAACGCGCCTTTGTTGAAAAGTGAGCGTGTGTTCTGGGGGCACGATTTTTATTCCAATCCGGCCGGTTTGGACATGAAAAGAGTCTGAACCCGTTGGCTGGCAGGACGGAATGACCTGGAAACCGTACTATTCTGCTTAGAATGAAAACCATCATGCTCTGATGGTTGTCATCCTCTCTCTAATGAGTGGGCAAGCTACTCCATAATAATAACGGCAGATTCATGAATAAAAATCGATGGACTTTTTTTCTGGCAATGGTGGTTTCCGTTCTGGTGGGCGTTGTTGCAGGTTTGGGAATGAATGGCACTGATGCTGCCAGGGTGATTCAGGAGCGAAAAGCGGAAGTAGCAGGGGCTATGGCAGATCAGTTTATCGCCTCACAGTCCAGTCTGGATCAACAGTTGACGGTGAAAACAGTGAATGGGTTGCACTTTATTCCTGTTCAGGTGGATCGATTTCAGGAGACTATTTTCAGAGCCAGTGGGGTAGCCAACACCTACCTTGTAAAAACGCCAGAAGGTAATGTGCTGTTTGACACAGGGCTTGCTACCCAGGCCGCCCGACATAAACGACTGCTGCAGGAAGCGGCTGGAGGGGAAGTTAAATATATTGTTCTTTCCCACTCTCACGGTGACCATATAGGAGGGTTTACCTTCTGGCAGGCGGAGTTTCCTGAAGCCACCGTCATCACCCACGAGCGGTTTACCGAAGGGCAGCGCTATCTTAAGGATCTTGAACGTTATTTCTGGAATCGGAACCGGACGCTCTATACGTTTATGCCGGAAGAGCCTCCGGCACAGGACAGTCTGTTCTCCTACGGGGGGATTACTCCGGATGTTGTTGTAAAGGACGGCAGTGAATATCGTTTTGAACTGGGAGGTATTGAGTTCAGAATACTGCCAACCCCGGGGGCTGAAGGGGATGACAACCTGGTGATGTGGGTGCCTTCACAGAAAGCCCTGTTTACTGGGGATGTGTTTGGCCCTCTGTTTCCTATGGTACCCAACCTGTTCACCCTGAGGGGGGAGCGGTTTCGTGATCCCGTCGCCTATATCCGCTCTCTCGATACCATGATCAACCTGGAACCGGAATGGATACTGCCCAGCCATTTTGATCCTCTGACGGGCAGGGAAAAACTGAAGAGCGATCTGATCAGAATGAGGGAAGGAACCCGCTATATCCATGACCAGACCATTGCCGGGATGAACGCCGGCAAAACACTCTGGCAGCTCATGGAAGAAATACAATTGCCGGAAGAACTGGCGCTCAGTCAGGGGCACGGTAAGGTTTCCTGGAACGTTCGCAGTATCTGGGAGTATTACAGCACCTGGTTTCATTTCGAGTCCACCACCGAGCTGTACCCGGTACCCGTTAGCCAGCTGTATCAGGAACTGTCTGAAATGGCGGGTGGCTCAAAGCCTCTGATTGCCCGGGCACAAGAAAAAGTCAGTACTGGCAAACCGGTTGAGGCCCTGCATCTGCTTGAAATGGCCCTGGCTGATTCGCCCAATAATGCAGCCGCTTTCAAGGTGCGCCTGGAGGCTCTCAGGTTGCTGTTGGCGAGGGCCTATGAAAATGGCAGTAACTTCAGTGAAGTGGGTTGGTTGAAGGCGAGGATTACGGCCACGGAAAAAGACCTGTCGGCTTCATCATGAAGCCGGCCTGGGGTTGTGTTTATCCCGGTACTTTTTCGGGGTCATGCCAGCATGGCGGTTAAACTGGCTATAAAACGTCGATTGACTTTTGTAGCCCACCTCCATGGCAATATCAAGGAGCTTTCGGTGCCTGTTTTCCTGTGCTTTCAAAAGCTCCCTGGCCCTATTAATGCGGTACCGGTTGACCAGCTCATAAAAGTTGCCTTCAGATTGAACATTAATCACCTGGCTCAGTTCATGGGGCGTCACATTCAGAAGTGTTGCCAGTTGGCTGAGGTTCAAATCTTCCTGCATATAGGTGTTCTGTTGGTCAAACAAGGTCAGTAATTGTTTCCATACCTCCTCTACGCGGTCTGAGGGAATAGCGGAGCGCTGGTATTTCTCGGTGGAGGCTGCTGTTGAGTCAGATTTCTCAACATCATCCAGTATTTTCCGGGTGGCTCCATTGAAGATCTGTGGCTGCTTCAAGCCTCCGATGGCAATAAAATAAATCACCCCAAAATCCAGTATCAGAAACAGCTCCGGCTGGCTGTTGAGTATGCTTATGAACCCGGCCAGCTCCATCATAATAAACAACAGTCTTGTTGCAATAATGTAGATGATCAGCCATTTCAACCAGTTCAGGGTGATAGGGCCAAGAGCGGAAAAGGTCCTTTCAAGTCGATTGCGGTGGGACTTCAGCAGGCGGAGGGCACTGATAGAGTAACTGAAAATAATAATGCTGTTTAGCAGGTAGAAAATACTGATACGATGCTCCATTCCCACGGGTGAGTCGTCCATCGAGGTTATGGAGTAGGGGCCAGACATAAACCATAGCCAGCAGATTAACGCGGGAAGGAGGCAGAGAATATGAATCATCAGCTTATGGCTGAAGGCAAACTGTTTTTCGGTCAGGGAGCGCACATAGAGATAGAGAAGGGGTCCCTTCATGATCATCAGGATATAAATAACATAGACTGGCCGGTAGGAGGGTATCTCCGTTCGAACCAGCAGGTGCAGGGTGATACCGATGGTGGTCAGCCCCACAAACAAGGCCAGAATCCGACTGGCGACCGGGTTGTTGCCATCAACGGACAGTATAACAACGCAAAGTAGAACTCCCTGAGACAGCACAAACACCTGCACTGCCGATAGCCAATCCATACATCTATTTCCTGACGTTTCAAACAGACGACAGAGTACCCAATTTAAGGCCGGTTTTCATCCTGCTGAAGCCAGGTTTCTGCCGTTGCCTGTTCAGACAG
Organism: Endozoicomonas sp. Z74; assembly: GCF_057680865.1. Taxonomy (NCBI): domain Bacteria; kingdom Pseudomonadati; phylum Pseudomonadota; class Gammaproteobacteria; order Oceanospirillales; family Endozoicomonadaceae; genus Endozoicomonas; species Endozoicomonas sp. Z74. Next base: position 21,068 of record NZ_JBLYZI010000083.1, on the reverse strand, counting down.
CTCAAATGCCCGGATTTCCATACCAGGAAGCAGTTTGCCTTCCAGCTCTCCCAGGGTTCTGATCCAGTGTTTATCACAGAGCAGTGCCACCTTTTCAAACTTTCTGAAGGCATGGAACAGTTTTGGCAGCTGTGACAGTTTGACTCCAATGGCATCCAGGCTGGGAAAGTCAAAATGTTCTAAGCGATAGAGCATCCTTCCGTGCTCAATGGTTTGGGTCTTTGTCAGAAAGTCATCAATAGCGGCTCTCATCTCATCCGCATTGGGAGTGCCGTTGAGTTCCATATGAATTTGATCAGGGCTTATGACGGTAATGGTGAGCATGGCTTTCCCCCTCGATTGGTATTATTGGGTTGGTATTGCAGAAGGCTGCCAGCATTCAATATAAAACAGGCGTTGGGAAAGGAGTATGACGGAAGGCAATGAAAGGGGGTTGAGGGTGAAGCCACCTGGTTATCAGGTGGCTCCGGAGTATCAGCCAGCGTAGTTGGACGCAGCAAACTCCCAGTTAACCAGAGACCAGAAGGCCTTCAGGTAGTCGGGGCGAACATTGCGGTAGTCAATGTAGTAAGCATGTTCCCAGAGGTCACAGGTAAGCAGGGGCTTCTGGTTGGTGGTCAGGGGAGTGGCGGCGTTGCTGGTGTTGACGATTTCCACGGAACCATCGGCATTTTTGACGAGCCAGGTCCAGGAAGAGCCGAAGTTGTTGACGGCCATTTCGTTAAATTTGGTCGCAAAAGCATCAAATGAACCAAAGGCTTTGTTGATGGCCTCAGCCAGTTCACCGGAAGGCTGGCCGCCACCATTGGGGCTCAGGCAGTTCCAGTAGAATGTGTGGTTCCAGATCTGGGCTGAATTGTTGAAAATGCCGCCCTCTGAGGATTTTACAATGTCTTCCAGGCTTTTGCTTTCCAGCTCAGTGCCTGCCACCAGACCATTGAGCTTGTCCACATAGGTTTTGTGATGTTTGCCATAGTGGTAATCCAGGGTTTCCCTGGAGATGTGGGGTTCCAGGGCATCACGCTCATAAGGCAGTGCGGGCAGTTCAAAAGCCATGTTGATTCTCCACTTTTGGTTGGAATACGTTCGGAACAGTCCAGGGACCTGATTTTTCGCAAAGCGATAGTAGCATCGAGGCTACTACGAATCCACGTGCGCACTATCTTGGGGGTTGTTGTGAAAATTTCAACCTTTTTGGTGAACTGTGGGCGATTCTTTTCTTCAGGAAGGCCTGTCAGACAGGGCTTGGGCTTGGTCAGGCTTTCTTCTACAATAGCGATTTGATTTTAGGCCGTGTTTCATTGGATAAGAGGGCAGAGCCATCAGTCAGGGTAACCAGGAGTTTTCGATAACGGCCGATGAGCGGCCTTCCAGGCGTCGGCCTGCGGGAGGGAATGCCCGACAGGCAGGAAAGAATGGGACAGCTCCCAGGGGGAGAGTCGGCAGCATCCTGATGCTGACTGTGCTGTTCATACTGCTGGTTGCGGTCGCGGGAGGGGGGTACTGGCAGGTAACATTGCTCCAGCAGGCTTTGACCGAGACCAGGAGTGAACTGAATCAAACCCGGCAGCAGTTGCAGCAGATCACCGGAGAGGTGTCCCAGACGGGAGCCAGTGTCAGTGAGAGCGATTCAAATTTTCGTTCAGAGCTGAAAGTGGTTAACTCAGAGATTCGAAAGCTCTGGGATGTCTCCAACAAGCGGAATCGTCAGTGGATTAATGACAATAAAGCAACGCTTGAAAAATACGAAGGGCAATTGAAGGAAGCCTCCCGGCAGGCGCAAAGCGCACAAAAGGGGGCGGACCAGTTAAAAGGGAAGTTCAGTGAGGTTGAGCAACTGGTCAAAGCCCTGAGCACGGAACAGTTGGTGGCCAATTCTGATATGACCGCAAACCTGGATGCCTTGAAAAGGGATATTGACCAGCTCCGCCAGGAAGCTTCACAGCAGAAGGTTCAAAAACAGCTGGAACAGTCGGCCAAGGCTCAGGCGGATTTGAACAAGCAGCTCAGTGCTCTCAGGAGCCAGGTGAACCTGCGTCTGCAGCAGCTCGAAAACTCAGTCAGATCCCTGAGTCACTCAGAAGGAAATGGACTGGACCTTCAGTAGGCAGCGTATAATGCAAGGTAAACCTTTTCCAGCCATCTTAAGCCGCTGGCCTGAAGCCAGTACCGTTGTCTTCTGAAGGATATTCAATGGCTACCAGCCCGACTTCCAGAACTAAAAAAGTACAGATGGCATTAGCAGGGCTCACGGCCTTGCTGATGCTGGCTGGGTGTGGCTTTTTCGGTTCTGGCGAGGTCCGGACTGGGCAGAGCCCTGAACCCGGCTACCGGACTTACCAGGACTCCTGGACTCCCGGCAGCATGCCGAAAGAGCTGGCAACCTTGACTGCAGGTAAAGTGACACTCCATGGACGGTGTGAGTTTCAGGCTGAATGGATAAAGGCACGTGATGAAGGGATGAAAGGCATTCTCTTCCCAATGTTACAGTTTTCAGATTCCGGATTTCTGACGCCGGATGCCGTATCCAGCCGGTCTGTTTATAAGGCATTGAGTGCTGGATGGGCCTTAAACTCTCCGGTTGACAGTTTGCAGCTCTATCAACGCTGGGTAAGCAGTGCTGAACACGCCTGCCCGGATCATTTGAACCGGGAATTGTCCCAGTGCTCCCTGAAAGGGCTGTTCAAACTGGGAGGGTTTACCCACAGTGGCTCACACTATGACCTTGATCGTCTGAACAACTGGCTTGAAGGTCGTCGGCAGGTGGACTATCTGGTGATTCCCAATCTTGAGCTGTTGAAAACGAAGGCGGTGCTCAACTTGAAATATTCATCTCAATCGCCGGCCATATCGCAGCTGGATACCGCCGAAAGGCAGGCGCTGGTATCCCCCTATATGACCCGGCTGTCACTGGATTGGGTGCCGTTGAATGATAAACATCACCTGGAATCTGACCAGTTTGACAGCGTGGGGCAGTGCCGGATCTATTGGAAGGAGCTGGAGGGGGATAGAGCTGAGGGGGCATTGTCTGGAATAACTGTTCAGCAGCAGCTGGCAGTCAATCAGTTATTAAAAACAGAGCTTTCAGGTTTTCTTAAAAAAGTAATTACGAGCCAATAGTTGTTGCACAGTGAATGACAGATTTGATGTATTGAAATACAGTGGCTTGTTTCGTCAAAAGATTGTCATTTCAACTCTTTCACTTCTATCCAGTAAATTAACGACAGGGAATTGCTGAGAGAATGACTGAAGGTCAAAAGATATTGATTTAATGCTCGTTCGATTTTCTTTTTAAGGGTTGGGCATTTTTCTCTTTTGCTAGCCTGAAAATATACAGAATAAAAGGGTTGCGAATCAGGGTAACTGAAACTCCCTGTCGCATTGTCTGAGCGGTAGAGACAATTAATCAGCCACACAATCTGTGACACGATTGTAAGAACACAAATACCGTTGCCAACTATGGATAAATTTTCAGGATCAAGCCCGATATTCGGCCCCCGCCTTCAAGAACCCAGTCTTGGTCGGGACAATGGAGATGAGCCTTCCACAGGGCGAATCAAGCCAGTAAGGGGGCAGAGATACACCCAGCCTTCATCTTCACAGAGCACGCTAAAAAGTCGGGGTATCCTGGGTCGAAGTGTTTCTGTACCCGGTTATAAGCAACGTTTTATGACCCCTCCTCCTGCATTTCATATGAATCTTGCTAAACAGTGTACTCAGTACCTTGAAGCACTTAAGCAGGGAATTGGACCTGATGATTTTCAAAGGGCACTTCTCCCCGAAAGGCGCACACTTTATGGAATGAGGCAAGACAAAGTTGTAAAGGCGATAAATAAACTTCAGGCGCATGAACCGGTTTTCCTGGACAAGAGGATGATGGATGTCCTGGAGGAAGTTAAGCATTGCGACAATGCTGATGAAGTAATGGATGTTTTGCTGAGAGTTAAAAATTGGGAATTTACAACAGCCTACCGCTCGGGAGGTCAAAAAGAGTCCTATTTTACCGCCTATCTTCAGATGAATGCCCAGCTGCTTGACGTTCTCAAGCTGGTTGCTCCTGATTTTGAAGAAGGTGGAGGGTTCATGGAGGATGTAGAGGATGTCGGTGTTCAGGCCGGTGATATACGCCTGCCACCCCATCCAAAATATGAGCGAACCGATTCAAATGACAGTGGTAGAGGGGACTCCTTTCCATCGAGCCCAACAGGGGATGACCGCAATCCCTGGGGGGAAAGTGACTTCCCTGGAGGTCGGCGGCCGAGGCTCGGTTCTGATCCCCGGGATGACAGGTTCAGGCGTCGAGGTTCACTTGGTTCAGAAGATGGCGGATTTGGTCGCCGTGATTCTTTTGATCCAGAGAATGACAGGTTCAGGCGACGTGGTTCATCTGATCAAGAAGGGGATCATCCGTTTGGGGTTCGAGGGAACAAAGGTTCCGGTGGGCTCGGCGAGGTAGTGAGACCTCCTTATGGAGGCAGGGGGGGAAGAGATGAAGATACCCGGTCCCCCTATGCAACAGGTGGGCCGACCTTGAGAGATCATGAATGGGGAGCAGAGCCTTTTCAGTCTGGTTTTGGTGATTTACCGCCTTATTTGGAGTCAGGTTCCCTGGTCTCTGCAGATCTTTCAGGAATAAAAGCAGATATCAGCAAACGGCTCTCAAGAGTCGCTCAAACAGAAAATGATTATGAAAAAACAGCATTGGCCCTTCAAGGCCTTGATGACAGGGTTGGGGATGATGAGGATTTAAAAGGACGCTTGGCAGGGCTTAAAGACCGGCTTGGAGAGCTTCGTTCAGGCGTTGCCAAGTTAAAGGATAACGTTGATCAGCTCCAGTTAGAGAAGGATGACTTAAAAGCAAGGCTGGATACAGATCGTCAGAAACTGAATGATGTTCTGAATGAAGCTAGACAACGCCACAGCGATGTTCGTGACCGCCTGATGGATCTTGATAGTGATCTTGAAATTTTGAGAGAAAAACTGAAGTTAAGCCCTACCGATGAACTTCTAAGGAAAGAGTTTGAAGATAAACAGCGTGATTTTGATAAATTAAATCAGCAGCTTGAAGACTGTAGAGATGATGTTGAGGCTGCTTTCAGCCAATTAGAAAAATGGAATGATGACAGAAAAATTGAACTCGATGGGTTAAGAAGGAAATATGCAAGGAAGTTTGAAGATCTGGCTGGTCAGCAGGGGAGGAAGCAATCAGGAATTGACCGGGAAGTTGACAGACTAGAAAAAATGATGGAGTTTCCCGATCAAAAGGGTGGTGTAAGGCCGGATGAAAGTGCAGAAGATCTTAGAAGGCAGTTAGAGCTAAAGGATGTTGATGTAGACCTTTCATGGAAAGATGATTTTAGTGATCAGGGGGATGTAGATCTAGAAAGAGTTCAGGGGCAGCTTAAAGAGCTTGGAGATAGCTTTATTCGGTCGCTGGATGGTTTCAGGGGTAATTATCAGCCTGGTTTTAAGTCTCTTCAAGATGGTTATGTTAATCAGCTTGAAGTTTTATCCGATGCAGAAGAACGCCTGAAAAAAAATGAATCTGATATGAAGTCAGATTATTCGGCATTGACAGCGTGCGTTAAAAAGGGTGAGGGGTTGTCAAATAAAACACCCATCGGTGAAATTGATAAGCATCAGTCAGTTTTGGACCAGCTTGAACTTGGTTTTCAATCAAGAAATGGAGAGGTTTTAAAAATTCAGTCTCAGATTGATGAGCAAGTGAGAATAAAGCAGAGCCTTGATAAATCCCTGGAAAGTTTAGAGTCAAAATGTCGTGAAAATTTAGAGCGCCTGGAGAAGTTCCTATCAGAACGTGATACAGGGAAAGGTGATGGCCTTTCAGGTGATCTAGAGATTAAAGAAAAGATAAATGAACTGCGCCAGGAGTTAAAAAAATCAGAGCTGGAATTTGATAAAGGTGCTCGTCAGATAGCTGACTTGAAAAGGCAGTGTGGCAATAAAATTGATGACGCCAAAAAAGAACTGAAAAATAGAGCAGGTGACCTGAAGTCTATCAGGTCCATGCTGGATGCCGAACAGGCTAAAACTAAGTCTATACGTGATACCCATCAGGGGCAGGGAGGGAAAACTCCAGGCGAGTTTCTTAAAGAACTGGCAAGCGCCGTGCCTAATGTTGATATTAGCCGTGATAGGGATCGGAGGCAGTCAATCCAGACAGGACGTAGTGATGGAGGGGGTGAAGTTGCCGAGATGAATCAGGCCATTAGCCGGTTAAAATCAAAGCTTGAACGCTTCGAGGTCAGAAAGTTACCAAACCCCATCAGTAATAGTGTTGCAGCAGCCCAGAGAGAGGTTTTGCTGGCCTGCTCTCAGCTGGAAAGCTCATTAAAAGATGAAGAGAAGAAATATCTGGATAGAGATTTTTCAACAGGAAATGTACCGCCAAGTAAGAGTGAGCTTCGTTCTGACCAAATAAGAGCCTATAAGGATTTCAAGAAGAAAATAGCTGAAAATAAGGAAAAGCTGGTCCAATTTATCGGCTCAGAACGTTGTCGAGAATTAGAGTTGAGTGTTGGTGATAGAGCAAATCTTAAAAATATTTATTCTATTTTTACAGACTGTGAGTCGCGGGCAGAACACGCTGAAGACTTATTAAATGAGAGGCAGTCATACTTTGATCAGGTTGTTGAACGTAGTAATCTGAGACCTCCTTCCGCTGAAAATGACCCGGATGAAATTGTTAGTGAGTCTCTGTCTGATTTAAAAAAGATTCTGTCAGAGCCTGACGCAGAGGCCCGGGACTATTTATCTGGAGAGCTGGTGGTCAGAGTTTCCAGCTTGCTTGCAGATAAAGGATGTTCTCAAATTGAGCATGAGCCTGGGCAAGACAGAGTCAGAAGTCTGTATGATAAGCATCGAGCAGTTTTGTGCCAGTTATTGCCAGAAAAAATGCCCAGTACGGTTCACCCCGAAGTTTTGGGGGTTAAGGCTCGACCATTTATTAAGTCCCGTGTAAATGCAGCCTTGGAGAGAGTTGAAAAGGCCGTCAACGATAGAGCTCCCAAAAAAGCGGGTCGTAAAGCCAGTAAGGAGGTAATGCCTGGTGGTAAAGAGCAGGCAAGAAGAATGATTGAGGATGAACGGATTCGACCTTTTGTTTTGTCGCTGGTGAACAGTCTTAAGGATAAGCATGAGCATGTTGAGAAAGGTCAGGATTATTATGCTGCTGCTGATTCAGGGCTAAAAAAAATAAGGGATGCCTTCAAACTGCATCCAATGCCTTGTATGCATGATGTCCTTATCGCCTGTCTTGAGGATTTGGAGGGAGTAGCATCAAAGCTTGCCTCAGAGGCTGAAAAGCAGCATGGAGGGAGTAGTCTTACCAGAAAAAATAAGAGCCGACAGGATAAACTGAAAGTACTTTGTACAGCGCTGTTAAATAAAGAAAAGTCTTTACTGGAACCTGATTCTAGAGTCAAAATTTTACGACTTCAGCCTGATACAAGTCAGGGTAGCCTGGATTATCCCCATGAAAGAATGATGAAAGCTTTTCGTCCCGGAGGCCGGGTTCTTAATGAGGATCAGCTTGGAAGGGAAGTAAGGTCAGGTTCAATTGTTCGACGAGAAGTAGCAGGAGACAGCTCTAGCCCATTAAACGCTTTTTTTGATTCCGTTGATGGAGCAGAGTTTTTATCATCAGAAGTGACAGGAGACCGAAGTATTCAAATTGTGGGCGATCGTGTTAAACCTAAAGGTCTTATTTTTAAACAAAGCAAGTCAGGAGAATGGCAGGTTAATCTTGGTAATTCAATTTGGAGTGTAGATCCATGCTTTCTGTATGATCATCCTCATGTCAAAATTCCATTTGAAGATAATAGGGCTGGAGCCATTTCCCAAGACTGGTTGCCTCTTAAAAATGCAGAAGGAAAGACAGCGATCATCGCGCTGAGAAAAACTCCTCAACATGTTCGTTATTTTTTGTATGAAAAATCGACTGATGACACGTTGAAGCCAAAAGTGATTGGTAAAGGTGATCCTAAAAGAGAAAAAGCGGAAGCCTCTTTTTTCTATAAAGCGGCTTGTGGTGAGGCTCGCCACCTGAAGAGTACAGGTAGGGTGCCCCGTCAAGTTATAGAGCATGTTAAAGAGCATGTTATAGAAGTTCATGACGGTATACCCTGGATGAGTGAAAAAGGCTCCAAGGAGCAGCTGACTGCTTTGTATGGGAAGGTTATCGAAGATGTTAAAAGAGAGCCAAAGCAACCACCTGTAAAAATGGCTGTAAGCAGAGGTGAATCTTCGGAGAATGAGTTTTACCTTTCTAAAAAGAAGGTGAGAAAAAGTGTTCATCGCCAAATCCAGGAGAATAAGAGAAATCGCAAGGATGCTATAGGGGCTTCACTGACGGATTCTGATCCTGGTCATTTTGCAAAGTTTTCCGTTGAAGCCACTTTTGACCAGGTCGGAGATACTTTCCTTAATGAATGTCAGGCTCGAATGCGGGACGAAAGGCCTGAGCTTCAGGAGGCAGCGGTCAATCGAAAAGCATTCAGACAGGAAGCCTTTCAGAAGTTGACCGTGTACAAGGGGTGTGAACTGAATGGCATGCAGTATGATCCATTTGGTGATGGCCGAACTGAAGGTTCTCCTCCAAAAGTTCAGCGTAATCTGGAAAAAGTCATTAAGGTGAATCGGGACCATCAGCTCAGACTATCTCAGGGTATTGACCAGTTGACAACACAAATAGCGGGTCAGTTAAGAAAAACAAACCCTGAAGGTCTCAAAGAATATAGGGATGATGAACTGATTGCTTTTGCAATTTCTGAGTTTGAGGACGGCCGGTTGCCAAAATTTACTGGCAGAAGCCAAGACCAGGTTAATGCACTCAGAGACCAATATACTGAAGCGCTGGTTGACTTGATACTGGCTCAGAATGACCTGGCTGCTTCATCAAGAATAGGAGGTCAACTCAAAGGCCTCAGAACAAAGCTGGATGACTTGATTGTTGTTATGCAGGTCAGCCCCTTGAGCCCGGACCGTTTCAGGCAGCGCTGTCAGGAATTGAATCTTGAAATGGCCTTGGTGGCTTCCGAGCAGAAAACAATTAATGAACGGCTGGATAGCTATTCTGAGCAAACACTGGAATCTAAACACCGAGTTGTAATGTCATTTGAGCGTGGAGGAGTGGTTCTGAGGGGGAGTCAGACAAAAGTCGTAGGGGATATTCTGGATGCTGTACAAAACATGGATAAAGAGCCGGTTAAGCTGGTTTATCAGTTAGGTACTGGTTACGGGAAGAGTAAGACTGTTATTCCTATAACGGTGGAGCGTGCCTTGAGGCAGGGCTGCCCGGTCAGGGTCATTGCTCCAGTGACGAACCAGGCTGAGCTTGATATTTCGCTTCAGCGGTATTTTGCCCAGAAAGGCATTCAGTACCGAACCCTCGATATTATGGGGACTTTTGCCAGGGGAGGGGAGGCCTGGTGGCTGAATAGAAGCAAGGCTCCCATTGATAATCTGGATCGAATCCATAATTTAGTGCTGGGTATGGATCCCGAGACCCCTCCTGAAAATAGAAATAAAGTTGCTCAAGCGGACAAGGGACCGGTGGGGATTTCGGTCAGAGATGTTCAAATTCTGATGCAGCTGCGTAATCGTTTACTCCTGAAAGAAAGCCCTTCGCGTGAAGAGAGGGTTAGCATCCAGAAACTGGACGCCATTGCTGATGATCTGGTTCGTGATGGGATGAATGTGTTTGATGAATGGGATAGGACAGCTGTACCCAATCGTGCAGAGGAGCTGAATGAGTTGCGTGATGAGGTCAACTCAGCCTTAGCTGGGCTTTTTGATGATAGTCATTCACGGGTTATGGTTAATAATTGGGATATCATTCGTACCCAGGGGGCTTTTCTGTTTGGTTGTAAAAACAAACTGTGCCTTTCTGCCACCACTGGAACCAGTTATGCTGCTGCACTGTTATCCGGCTCTAAGGATGCCAGTGAAGTCAGAACCCGGTGTAATTCCGACCCCTTAACCACAACCCCAAGATTCTGGCACTGGATGAACAAGGCTACCCCGGTCTTCTCTCCAGGGAAAACAGATATGTTAGAACTTGAAAACCGGGAGCAGGTTGTTCGCCAGGTTGTGGATCGATTTGGTCCTGACAGGCAGATGATTCTGTTTGATGGAAATGACCGGGGTGATAACAATGAAACGAACATTAAAGCTGATTTTGACATGCTGGCGAAAATCAGGAAAGAGGCGGGAGTAGAACCCAGGAGCTTACTTTTCTATGATCAGCAAAAGCGGCTTTGCATGTATTTAGCGGATGATCCTAAATATGATAACGATGGCAAGGGCGCACCCGTCAGTCCAGAAGAAGAAGATATGATTCGAGCCAATCCGGCTAAGTACGATGTCCGGCTGGATAGGACATCAGCAGTGGGGATTGATCCACCCCAGGTGAGTAACAGCGTTGGTGTTCATTTTGGAATGTACGAAGACCCGGAACGCAGGCTGGATGTGGTCAGCCAGGAAGTGGGTCGATTTTCCAGGAAGTCAGATAACTTCCGCTGTCAGGATTTTGTGATGGTGGTTGACATCAGTGAGCTGGATAGTCTTGAGGAAAATATAGACTTGGAATATATCGAGCACTTTTCAGCGGCTCACGAGAAAGCACTGGAGGCGGAAAGTCAACTAAAGTCAGCCCTGGGTGTTGATCTGAAAACGGCGAAATGGCCACCAGAATATAAAAAGGCCATTATCCAAGATTTAGAAGTTCCAGTACCGGATCGCAGTCAGGATGATTTGTTGCAACTCGCTCAAGAGGAAGTTAAAAGGGTTTCTGATGTTGAATGGTCGGAGTTTCCCACAGAGGTGCGAAGAGCTCTGGAAGCCTTCAAGCTGGCTCAATGGGAGGAGAAAAGAGAGTATTTAATGATGACCGCTGCTGTATTTGCAAGTCGCGAAGTATCATCTCATACAAAGAGCTGTGAGAAGTTTTTGAAAGAGGGGGCCATGGACTGTGAGGCAGACAGAGTTCTGGCAGAAGAGCATGCCTGGCTGGATAAAGGGGTTAAAGAGTCATTGAAGGACTTTTCTCTTGATTTCAAGGAGGCTCCCCAGCTCAAGGGTAATGAGGCTGGTAAAAAGGTTAATGGTGCCATGAAGCGCTGGTGTGAGCATCAGTTGGAGAAGGTCGAAAGAAGAAAGCTGGAGAGTGGACAGAAGCTTGAGGAGGTGGCGGATTCAACCTATCTTGCTGATCAGGTTGAATCAATGTTGGAGGAAATTAAAACCAAACCTATTCCTTATGTTGATGGTGAAGATTACTATGCAGATGTAAGGCCAGAGCTTCAAGCCTGTGCTTTGGCTATGTGCCGTCAGGCAGAAGAGATTTATTCCGGAATTATGAGTGAGTTTCAAGGTGCTTATGATTTGGAAGCCTTGAGATCGGTGGGTGCGACGTTGAAGAGTCATATTGATACTGTGAATGGTCGCAGTCAGACAGCAATTGATGCTTGTATGGAAACAGAGAAAAAACTGAAACAGTTTTATCAGCAGCTGGTCTTGGCAGTTCAGCAGGCTGGTTTGCCTGCGGAGAATAAGGGAACCAATACCGGGTTGTGCAAAAGGGTTATTGGCTTGTTGAGTTCTGTGGTATCTGGAGTTGATGTTCAAGACAGGCCCAGCGCTATACATGGTTTTATGAAGGATGCTACAACTGGCCGAGTAAAAAAAGAGAAGGTAAAGCGACTTGTCTGGCCATCTCAGGCAAATAAAGCCAAGGATGTTCCGCTAAGGTCAGCGCCCCTGGAAGGCTCGGAGAAGCTTCGTATGGCTATTAGAAAAGCTGAACCCTGCAAAGCCAAGGCGCAGCATGCCAGAATGGCGGAGCAATTCTGCCATCAGCCAGCTTCACATCAGTTTAAAACTTGTATTGAAGAAATAAAGCGTGAGCTTTTGAGACGACAGAATGTCTATATTGAAGCAGCAAAGAAAGAAGCGCGAGAGGCAGAGCTGCGAATGCTGTCGCAGGGGAAACTGATGCAAGCAGTGGCAGTCACCGCATAAAAGAGTTTCAACAGGCTCCATTGATGGGCCTTTCAGGATTGATGAGATTATGGCAGCAACCCCCAGCGGCAAGGAGCGCCGCTCAATCAAGCGTCATCAACTGCACGATTATCTGAAAGTTTATAACCGCAATACCATGAGGGTCATGGGCAGTATTGGCAATATCAGCTGTAATGGTTTGATGTTGATCAGTGCCGTTCCGGTTCTGATTGGAGCGGTCTACAATATGCGGATCATTCTGCCGGATGATCGCATCGGTGAGCGCTACCTGGACTTTGATACCCGTTGCCACTGGTGTAAACCGGATGTAGGGCCGGAGTACTTTGATTCAGGTTACAGCATTGTCAGTGCCGACCATGATATCATTGATCTGGTTGATACACTCAAAGAGTACTTTTCTTTCAGTGAGATGGAATGAGCGGTTGTATTTGAAATCTCTCTAAAGACTCTCATAAAGACAGGCATCTTTTTTGACGTTGTGCATTTCCTGTGCCATCGCCGTTATTTCCACACTCTGCAAAGGTTTTCATGTCCGCCGATTACGTTGTTCCTGCCGGTCCGGTCTGTGTTGAAACGCAAGTGAAAAAAAGCCGGTTTATTGCCTTTCTGGCCCCTGTCTCTTCTCGCCAGGAAGCCCTGGATTATATCGTCTCGCTCCGCTTGCAGTTTCCCGACGCTACTCATCACTGTTCTGCTTTTGTTGCCGGGGCTCCCGGGGGAGGGGCTGCCGAAGCATTTGATGACGACGGAGAGCCCTCCGGCACGGCTGGAAGGCCTATGCTGAATGTGCTTCAACACAAGCAGATAGGGGAAGTGGTCGCCGTGGTGGTTCGCTATTTTGGAGGCGTTAAACTGGGGGCTGGAGGCCTGGTGAGGGCTTATGGTTCCGCCGTGCAGGCAGCCTGTGAGCAATTGCAGCTGGTGAACCGGATTGCTCTCAGGCAAGGTGTGCTGCACTGCAGTTATGCCCGGGAACAGTCGGTCAGGCATGCACTGGAACAGCATGGAGCCACCATCGAACAATGCCGTTATGATGACCGAGTCACTATAACGGTTTCTGTGGCTTCCAATGAAAGTCAATGTCTGGCCAGCCATATGCAGGATATCAGTCGAGGCCAGATTGAAATACACTGGCAGGAAAAGGCGGAATAATGCTCAAGAGTTTTTACTTTCACGATTATGAGACTTTTGGAACCGATCCTGCGCTGGACTGGCCTGCCCAGTTTGCCGGTATTCGAACCGATGCTGAACTGAATGAAATCGGGGAGCCCCTGAATATTTTCTGTCAGTTACCCAGAGACCACTTGCCTCATCCCATGGCGACTCTGGTGACGGGGTTGACTCCTCAGCAGGTGAATCAGCATGGGTTGATTGAGCCGGAGTTTATTCAGTGGATTCATGAGGCCATGATGGTTCCCGGAACCTGTGTGACGGGCTATAACAGTATCCGGTTTGATGATGAAGTGACCCGGCATGCCCTGTACCGAAACTTTTATGACCCCTATGCAAGAGAGTGGCAGAACGGCAACAGCCGATGGGACTTGATTGACCTGGTTCGCCTTACCGGTGCGCTCAGGCCGGAAGGCATCCAGTGGCCCCTGCGTGAGGATGGTGCTAAAAGCTTCCGCCTGGAAGAGCTGACGGCGGCCAATGATCTCGATCATGGCTCAGCCCATGATGCACTGTCAGATGTTCGTGCCACTATTGCCCTGGCCCGGCTGATTCGCGATCGACAGCCAAAAGTATTCCAATATTGCCTTAATCATCGTGGCAAGCGTGAAGTGTCCCAGTTGTTGAATCTGGTGAAGCAGGACATGGTGGTACATGTTTCGGGAATGTTTGGTGCTGCCCGGAATAACCTGGCGCTGGTTATCCCGCTGGTTGAGCATCCACTGAATCGTAATGGCGTGGTCGTTTATGATCTGTCTGTGGATCCAGCTCCATTGTTATCCCTGTCGGCTGAGGATATTCGCAGGCGTCTTTTTACCGCGGCAGAAGATCTTTCAGAAGGCGAAGAGCGAATTCCCCTGAAAACGGTTCATATCAATAAATGCCCTGTGGTTGCACCTGTCAGTGTGTTAAGACCCCAGGACCAGGATCGGCTTGAACTGGATTTATCGGTCTGTGAGGGGCATCGGCAAAAGCTGCTTGCAGATGGAGCCCTGAAACTGAAACTCAGGGAGGTCTTTTCTGAACCGCCAAAGGCCGGTTCCGATGATCCAGATCAGATGTTGTACAGTGGTGGCTTTTTCTCGCCATCGGACCGAAATGAAATGAGCCGGGTGCTGTCATCAAGCCCCTCGGAACTGTCTGGGCTTGGGGTTGCTTTTAATGATAAGCGACTGGACGAAATGCTGTTTCGCTACCGGGGAAGACATTACAGCAGTACGCTGGATTCAGAAGAGCAGCTTCTCTGGCATCAGTATTGCCAGGAAAGGCTTTCTGGACAAAGGCATCGAGGAGATGATCGCTTACTGAGTTTTGACCGCTTCTGGAAAGATCTGGCCAATGTAAAAGATGAAGTGGCAAATGACCCGAAAAAAGGAGCGTTGCTGGAGCAATTGGCCGTTTATGTGCGCCATTTGCAGCAGGAGCTGGCCTGAAGTTGGGCTAAATGGTACGGAGGGAATGTTTAACCACTTGGTTCAACTGTTCTGCCAGCCGTCCGTAGATGACCGGCTTTTCGATATAATCCAGAGCTCCTGCTTTTATGGCGGCGACCGCGCTGGAGACATCATTATGGTGTCCGAGGATGATAACCGGGACTTTCTGCTCCTGGTTTGACAGTCCCTGCATCAGGCTTAAGGCCTGACCGCTGGGTTGGTCATTGGCGGCGATGATGCAGGAAGGTTGACCGTCTTTCACCGCCTGGAGCAGCTCCAGGGGGGTTTGAAAGCACTTTAGTTGCATGGACTTTTCATCACACAGACTGCGAATCGTCTCGGTAATGTCGGTATCTTGTTCCAGAAGATACACTATGGTGTTGTGAGCGAGATTCATAGAGTCAGCCTTGGGGTAAAATAAAACCTGTGTTGATGTGATGAAAAAGCAACCGGTCGGCTCTTTTTAATATGCGCATTTATCGCATGGATGAAAAGTGCCGCGGACTTTGAAAACCATGAAAGGCCATTCGTTGGGTGGCATTTCTGTGGTCTATCGTGAATGAATGTACGTTCCGGGGGGAGTAAACAGTGTTGCACATTAACTGGCAATGGCTGCTCAAGCCGCTCCCCTTCAGCCTGTTTCTGTTGATGCGCATTGAGTTTAGGTTTAGCAGGCAGATTGCTGAATGGAGGGATGTACTTGACGTTGTACGGGGACTACCTAAGGCCTGGCAGGGGCTTTCGTTTCCGTGTTGTTTAAGTGTTTTTTTGGTCTTTCTTGCTGGTGATTACCCAGGGTGAGAGTCTGAAATCAGACTGCTTCCGAAGAGGGATGGTGATGATTCATTCCTTAGATTCGGAAGCATGATTGGAAGATTTATTTGGGGTTGCTATAGCAGGGAGTAGGAGGAACTTGATGAATGAGCGCTGTCCATTGTGGATATTGGGCAGTGCTGAAATTCATAACAAGCGACACCTTGCCTCCCTTAATAACCCTCAAGGTTATTACAAAGGATGGTTGAGGGCCTAGATTTTAAAGCTGAACTCACCTTCCAGATGTTCTTTAACCTGCATCACTTGCCTGACCAGATGTGCCAGAGATTTGGTGCCCATTTTTTCCATGACTCTTGAGCGGTGAATTTCTACGGTTCGCTGGCTCAGGTTGATATCGGCAGCAATCACCTTGTTGGCCTTGCCTTCGACGACGTGGTGCAGAACTTCGCGCTCACGATCCGTCAATGTAGACAGGCGGCGCAGAATTTCCTTGTGCTCAAGCAGTTCACGACGCTGCTGGGTATCCAGTTTCAGGGCATCATTGATCAGGTCCAGCAGCTCCTGATCCCGGAACGGCTTCTGGATGAAGTTCATGGCCCCATCCTTGATCGCCTGGACTGCCATGGGAACATCGCCATGGCCGGTGATGAAAATAATGGGCAGGATGCAGTGCATTTCGTTGAGTTTGCTTTGAAGTTCCAGACCACTCATGCCTGGCATTCGAATGTCCAGTACGATGCATCCCGGGCGATTTTCATCATAGACTTCCAGAAACTCGGCAGGGGAAGAAAACGCTTCAACCGTCTGGCCTACCGATCTCATTAGCATCTTTAGCGAGTCACGCACAGCTTCGTCATCATCGATGATGAAAACGGTGGGTTCCTGCTTGATGTCCTGTTGCTGCATAATGACTCCACTGTATTAAATTGGCCGCTTACTTTATGGGATTTTAACGCCGTCAGGCTAAAACGGTTTGTGCAAGGTCAGCTATTGTATAGCTCTTCAGGCAAAAACTGCATGCATTTTGAGTGGATTTGCTAACGGCTGTGGAATTCGCTCAAAGTGTAGCAGAGTATTATAACGTCGCTTTTCAGTACCAGGGGCTTAGCGGCCTCTGATCCAGGGCAAATGTCTTTTTAATGCAGTAACAACTCTGATGCATGCGTATGTTTATGGCTTTAAACTTCGCAAACGTGGATAAAGCCTGACAGGATCGCGCAATAATAGACGATGTTAGTAGTATTGTTAATAGGGGAAATACGGTATTACCTGTTAAAACTCCTTACTTTTTTGGAAATCTGAAAAATATAACTGGACTTTCGTTCTGGTCTGGTGTTTTAAACTGGGTTTTTCAGGGGAGAGGTGAGCGGTTGACTTGAAAAAAGGAGGGGCACGGCCTATCGCGGCCGGCAGAAAAGGGACTAATGAATTCACCAGTCCCTTTCTTTATAAAAGGCAGCCGTATCCGCGTCTTCAGCCAAATTCATGAATGCGCTTAACGGCTGCCGTTTTTAAGGAGTTAAAGCTCAGTGAGCTGCTGCACTCAGGTTGAGTGGAGCAACCATATTTTCAGGCTTCAGGATTTCCTTAAGCTGATCTTCCGTCAGCAGTCCTTCTTCCAGTACCAGATCAACCACACGACGGCCACTCTTCAGTGCTGTTTTGGCAATACGACTGGAGTTTTCATAACCCAGGTAAGGGTTCAGAGCAGTTACCAGGCCCACACTGTTGTCCACATAGCCCTGGCAGACTTCGCGGTTGGCGGTGATGCCCTTGATACACTTGTCTCCCAGCATGTTCATGCCATTGGTCAGTTCCTGAATGGATTCCAGGATTTTGTAGACCAGTACCGGCTCGGCGTAGTTCAGCTGCAGCTGGGCAGCTTCTGACGCCATGGTAACTACATGGTCGTTACCAATTACGTGGAAGGCGATTTGGCTCATGGCTTCAGGAATAACAGGGTTTACCTTTCCTGGCATAATGGATGAACCGGGTTGCATCTCTGGCAGGTTGATCTCGTTCAGACCGCACAATGGACCACTGGAGAGCAGCCTCAGGTCGTTGCTGATTTTGGACAGCTTGACCGCAAGACGCTTGAGGGCACTGGAGAAGATAACAAAAGCGCCCATGTCGGAAGTGGCTTCCACCAGGTCTCCTGCCAGAATCATTTCCTGACCGGAAATTTCAGTCAGATATTTAACCGCAAGAGGTGCATAGCGGCTGTCCGCAGTAATGCCTGTACCGATGGCGGTACCGCCCAGGTTAATTTCGCGCAGCAAGGCGGCCATTTCACCGATGCGGTCAATGTCTTCACCGATGGTGGTGCTGAAGGCCTTGAATTCCTGGCCCAGAGTCATGGGAACCGCGTCCTGAAGCTGGGTGCGGCCCATTTTCAGGATATCCTTGAACTCATCAGCCTTGACTTCAAAGGCATTTTTCAATGCCTTGATGGCCACCAGCAGGGATTTGTGTTTCAGTACCATGGCCAGCCGCATAGCGGTTGGGTATACATCGTTGGTAGATTGGGCCATGTTGACATGGGTATTTGGGTGCAGGTGCTGGTATTCACCCCGGCGGTGCCCCATTAATTCCAGTGCGCGGTTGCAGATGACCTCATTGGCGTTCATGTTGGTGGACGTGCCCGCTCCACCCTGAATCATGTCTACGACGAACTGGTCATGAAGGCGGCCATCAATGATTTCATCACAGGCATCAGCAATAGCGTCGGCTTTACCCGCATCCAGCATGCCCAGATCACGGTTGGCCAGAGCACAGGCTTTTTTCACCATGGCCAGGGCCCGGGGAAGGCTCGGGTAGTGGTTCAGCTGAACCCCTGTGATCTGGAAGTTTTCGACGGCACGCTGAGTTTGAATGCCGTAATAGACAGTGTCTGGAACCTGGGCTTCACCCAGAAGGTCATGTTCAACGCGGTAATTGATAAGATCTGTCATTGCTGTGCCTTGCTTATGCACTGGAATGGTATAGTCCGCCACTCCAGAAGCCCCGTTGATTCAGGGCTCTGGTTCACTGGTCGGTCTGGGATGTGGTTAGTCTGTGCTCGACTATAATTATCAGCAATAAGGACTACTACCTAACAGAACAAAAGTTATCAAAAGGGCTAATCAGTCATTACTTATTCTGAAAAGAAAGAGTGATCATTGACGTTCCTGAAAGGGGTGGGGGCAGAGAATTTATAAGGGGTTTATGCGGTTCTCTGTAAGGCTCAATACTTTGGCACTTGAGAATTAACATGGATCGTTCAACCAGCTCGTCTTCCCGCTCTTCGGAATCCTCTCTATCCTCTTTGGACTCCATATCATCCAGGGAAACTCTGCTGGAAACTTCTGAAAAGAAGCCAACAGCCAGTGTATTTGGAAGGTTCGTTCACCTTATAAAAACACCTTATTTATATATTAAAAGCCGGGTGCGTGGCCAAACCCTCGAGCGAACCCCTCTGCCACGTCCGGAGGTAAGTTCTCCAAAAACTCTCAGTGATCTTTCCAGCCCGGTTCCAAAAAAGTTAAAAGCGGTTCGGGAGCAAGTAAAGCAGGTCAGGCATGGCTGGGTGCCTCTGCCGCTCCTGGCAGAAGTGAAGGAAATAAAAACGCTGTATATGGAAGCTGCCCTGGAGGCTATTGAAGCGCTTCCCAGAGATCGACTAAAAGCGCATAAAAAAAGAATTGGGCAGCTGAAACAGGATTTGGCAAACAGAGCGGATGACAATAGTGTTCTTGACATTAAGTCCCCTAAAGAATTGTTAGAGGAGCTCTGGCAGATTGAGCATGTTCCTGAAAATATGGGTAATCTGTTCTGGGATTTGGGGCTCTATCTGGATCTGAGAGGCTGGACAGCCAGCATTCATGACCAGGTTGCCCGTGGGGCAGGTGAAGAGAGAGAGCGTACGGTTTTATCGCCCCCTTTCTCAACCCACTCCCATGAGGAACTATTGGATTTGAAGGATCTCCAGATTCGTGCGGTGATGGCCGTAGTGCTTGATGCTGCAGACGAGGCGAATGAGGTAAATGACATAAGCCGGTATGACAGGTTACTTGAGTATTGCCATCACCTAGAAGGTGAGTTAGGTGCCCGCAGTGCGAGAGGGGGCTTCAAGGGGCATACCTTTGTTTCCAAAACGGATATGAAACGAGGTAAAGACCTTCCGGACGTTCTTTTAAAACCTTTAATTGAAGCCGGCTTAAACGAAGAGTCTGTGAACAAGGCATTTCGACGGGCCCAGGTGCAATTGTTGAATGGTTCCGGCTGGAAGACCGTTCGTCAGGGCTTTTCTCTGCCGGGCAGGAGAGAACGAGATGTACAAATGATGTGCACCCAGACTCCGGCCTGTGCCATTCGAGTTAAACACAATGGATTTTCAAAAAAGTGCGGTGTGTTCAGGACCCCATACCGACCGGGTTCCGGAGTGACTTGCAGGGATACCACCAATAAGGAGCATGCTGCCAGTCTCTGGCAGACACAGTTTAAGGTCAATGGAGGTGAAACCTTTCGTGGGGTGAGGCACGCCATTCTTGACCCCTACAAAGAACCGGATAAGCAGTTAAGAAAGCAGGGGGCTCAAAAAAGAGCGGAAGAAGCCCTGGTAGCTGCGCTGGCAAGCCGACCAGAATGGTATCAACAGGCGCTGGATGCAGCAGAGGAGCTGGATGAGCCACCCCGTATCTTTTTGACGTCTACCTCGCTGGTAACAGCAGGTATGTTAACAGGCGTATTTTCTGAAGATGAGCTTTCCATGCAAGATCATCAGAATGAGGCATGGGACGCTCTATTGTCACGGGATCCATTGGAAATAGAGGTTCCAGGACCGGATGGACAAAGTCGGCGGGTCCGCTTTTCTGTTGAACTGGCTAAATTTAATATCCCTGTCAACATCGGGGGCGTGGGGACTCTTGAGCGGTTTACCAGCGGAAGAGCAATGCAGAAGAGGCTGAATGACCCATCCATTGCTGTGCTGGTGGGTGGAGGCTCAGATGTTGGAGGTTGGTGTGGTGACTACCTCAGCGCTCTTTCCAGAAAACCGAATAGAATGGATAAGGATTCTCCTGGATATTACAAGCTTTATCGAAAGCATCGAGTGGTTGAGCTTCTGGCGCTTCAGGTCAAACAGATATACCGTTCGGGCAGTCATCACTCAGAGGGAAAGGATACCTATAAACTGGCTGCCCGGGTTGCTTATCTGACCAGTTTGATTGGAGGTGTGCCCCTTTATAATTGTAAAAGTGGCAAGGATCGAACGGGCATGCTGGATGCTGAGATCAAATTCCTGGCCGCTTATATTGAGCGATTTGCCCGGGTTCCTGATGTGGGACAGGTAGACCTTGAGGCCCGTGATCTGTTCCATAAAGTACTGTTACACAGCGGCAACCTGGAAGTTCAGAAAAGTAATGTTGGGGTTCGTGGGTTCAAAACGGAAAAGGTGGATTCCATTGACCAGCGTATAGGAGATGATGTAGTGCGGGCAGAGGTGAGGGGGTTGTCCAAACTGGTCCGGTCTTGACGATGAATTAACCTGTAGTAGTTCAGACCTGATCTGACAGTCACCGATTTTTCAGAGGGTGTCTGTCAGGTCAAATTCAGGCTACAAATTTTTCCTTCCAGATCTCTTTGCCATCTATCAGAGTTTCCATTGGCGTTCTT
>NZ_JBLYZI010000082.1:0-26628 GCF_057680865.1 Endozoicomonas sp. Z74 | reverse complement strand
CCGGAAATACCTTGTGCATCACCGGCAATGGGTGAGGGCGGCAGAGTTTTATGGAGGACACCGATCTGCTCTGGGGACATCATGGGTATGGACTTCAGGATGTCTTGGAATTGCTGAGGTTTCATGGCTGGAACTCCACTTTACACGACAATTCTCATGCTCAGGGAGTATAGACCATGTTAGCAACATTTAATTTGAACAGCGCCATGTAGTCAAATACTATCGTTGGCCCTTAACAATTTGTTCAATAAATTTCGTTAAATTCATACATCGTTTAAAATCAGATACTAAACTTTCAAATTCTTTTTTGTGAACATCTTGATATTGACCACTTTGTTCAAGACCAGCTAATTCAGTTATCCGAGTATGGTATTTAGTAATCATGTTACTACACTCTGTATAATACACCTGCAATAACTCATAGCTTGGCTGTTCTCCATCATCATGACTGGATACTCCATAAGTTAATATCCACTCCATCGTATCTTCATCCAACTCGGTAGGGACCTCACGAGCAGCTTCAGAGTTCTTAGCCAAAAGGGCTCCATTATTTTCAATCACAGAAATGACTGACCCTTCTGGTGAAATACCCTGTTCAGGCTGGATTACTTTGCCCTGGTCAGACTGGGTCTGTGAAGATAATACCACCTTCACCTCTCTTTCTTCTGTTCCTTCAGTGTTGATTACAGCCCCTGGTCTTCCCCTGTCAGGAATTTGTCGTGCCGCTTCCATCCTGGACAATACGATCCTGCTATTCCACAGTCTTGGATCATTTACGAATTCATCAGCATTTGAAAGACTGCTCAATATTGTCGGAGGTTCTCTCATAAAAGCACAGGATACCTGGCCAGCCCCGTTATTCATACCAACTCCTCTTATTTCTTTAACCATCTAATTTATAAGAATGAATATTTCTACAAGCATCATTTAATAAAGTTTCATCATAAACCACTACACCTTGAACACCGGCATTAATCTTTTTACAACAGCAGATCATGAGAATTGCTAAAAAAAGCAATAGCTACTTTTCCTCTGGTCCCAAACCCAGAAGAGCCTCCTCATATCCCTGTTTTAACATTCGATACTGTTCCACCTTAGCTTCGTTTGCCAAACTGCCATGTTCTTCAATTTTTTTCTGGCAGGAAGATATAAGTATTTTTAAGAACTTCCGGCCACTTCTCGGGTGGCTCATGATTTGGTTCAGTGAGAGACCCCGAAGTGCCGGAGTAGAAAACATCCACTCACTTGAACCCATGCCAGTACTGGTCGAAGGCGATGGATCTACCCCGGGGGATTCTGGCACAGATGCAACAACCAAACCTGAAGGGCTCCGTCCTGGTGAATGCATTTCTTCCGGGGGTTCTACTGACTGGGGAGTCCCCATAGAAAAGCTGGCAGCTGACGCAGGGCTTGATGCGGGGGATGCCTGCTCGAAAACCCGCTTCTCTACTACTGGTTTTTGCACCGGCAATTCAGCTTCAGCAACCACTTTTGATCCTTTTGTTTTTTTCCCTCCTTTCCCTTTGGTACCCGCAGTGCTTTTCCGCTTACCTTTTGTTGCTTCTTCCGGGGTCTGTGGCGACATAAATTCAGAGGATTCACTTCTTCTCCTGCGCCCGGATACGGGTGATTGGGCCTTCTGCAGGCTCTGATCATCAATCAGGTTTGCAATGGCTACCCAGTTAAAACAATCCTTTTCCAACTTCATGGTCAATTTATTTTCTTCAAGCGCTTCCATATGAGAATACTCTGCACAGCACAGAGCCAGCCTTGCGGCCATATCAGGATATTCCTCAACCAGGGTATTGGCCATGGCAATATCTTTCAGCCAGTCCAGGGGATTGAAGTGTTTAGTGTTACTCATCGCGCCAGAAAATTCTTGTAATGTCGCAAGATAACTGTCCATACCCTGTGATAAAGAGCCAACATATTGTTTTCGCCTTACAAAATAATCATAGCGCTCAATATTCGAAAAAATGCTATCTATACCGCGTTCTTGAAACAAGGACCGATTGGCCCTCAGTCGATCCATTATCTTATTGCGCATTGTACTTTTAAATCTGTCACTTTTATTTTCATCAATGGATTTTGAAATTTCTTCCTCTGAAAAACCCAAGCCAATTGCTTTATCAAGCACTCCCGCTTTTCTCAAAGTGATCCGCTTTAACTGAATGGGAAACAACCCTGAAGCGGTTGTCTGATTCCTTACTGTAAGGTGGTCAGGGGAAACATCATTCACATTGGCCACTTCCCTTCCAGCCATCGTTATTTTGGTTTTATCTTCTTCTGAGCGGACATCAGAGCCCTGGTCAAAAGGCGGACTCTCTCCCAGAGCATCCTGTTCCGCTTTTCCCTGTCCAACTGGCTGAAACATGGAGATGACCTGTCTTTGTTCCTTCCGAATATTGACTGATCTGACCGGGTAAAGTTCCTTAC
Source organism: Endozoicomonas sp. Z74 (assembly GCF_057680865.1). Taxonomy (NCBI): domain Bacteria; kingdom Pseudomonadati; phylum Pseudomonadota; class Gammaproteobacteria; order Oceanospirillales; family Endozoicomonadaceae; genus Endozoicomonas; species Endozoicomonas sp. Z74. The sequence continues at coordinate 24,192 of NZ_JBLYZI010000082.1, read as the reverse complement.
CCGGCCTGCCACCCTGCTTTGTCAGCCAGACTGTCACCGCTGTTAGTCACTTCTCTCACGGAATAATGGTATAAACGGCATACAGTGACATTTTCAGACACCGGGGAGTAGAGGCTATGGAAGGAATCACTACATTTTATTATCAGAAGGACTGCCACCAGCAACCCACGGTGGCGCACCTGAACCAGGATATGGAAAGTCTGGAGAGCCAGGAAACCACCTGCGAAACCCCAGGGTTCAGTGAATCCCCCCTGGCCCAGATCGAACTGTTCAGCCGGATGATCTGCTTCAGCGTGAAACACCCTTTTCCCCGCTCGAAGGGACAGATTGGCTGCGCGATTATCGGCATCAAGAGAGCCCTGAAACTGCTCAGCCTGGCAGAGCTGGTCCAGGGAAGCAGCACAGTGCCCCACATTCATATGGAAACACTGCGCCCCGACCTCAGGCCAACGGACCAACTAAACTCATTGCTGGACCATGAGCTGATCCGTAGCGCTCTCCCCAGCCTGAGGGAGGCCATGTGTTTTGTGCATCCCCATGACCAGCAGGAAATCTATGACATGCTCAGAATCAAACTCGGGGCATTCAAACCGGAAGACCTGCTCTTTTAAGCAGGTCCTGTAAACAGCCCCTCCCTATGCCACTGGCAACTGCTGCTCCACCAGCGTCTGCCAGTAGCTGACCCCCTTCATCAGAATACGGTCGTTAAAGTCATAGTGCGGATTGTGCAGCGCCGTGCCACCACACTCCCCTTCACCATTCCCCATCAGAATGTAGCAACCCTTCGCTTCCCGGAGCATAAAGGAAAAGTCTTCACTGATGGTCAGAGGGTCGCAGTTACCGGTGACCTGTTCAGTCCCCACTGCGGCCTGGGCCGCGCTGATGGCAGCCTCGGTTTCCACAGGCGTATTGATGGTGGAAAGAAATGTGTTGATAAACCGGTACTGGTAATCCACCCCGGCTGAGACACACTGCCCCTTAACCACCCGCTCAATACCCGCCTCAATCTTGGCCAGAGCCTCATCGGTGAAACTGCGGGTATCGCCTTTGAGCTTGACCCGGGAGGGGATCACATTCACGGTGCCATTGGTGGCAAACTCCGTCACCGAAATCACGGCCGCTTCATCAACGGCGTTAAGGTTTCTGGAAACAATGGTCTGCAAGGCGGTCACGATCTGGGCGCCAACCACAATAGGGTCTGTGCCCATATGGGGAAGCGCGGCATGGCCCCCGGTGGCGATAATATCAATTTCAAAGCTGCTCTCGCTGGCCATGATGGAGCCGGGCCGGGTTATCACATGACCTGCCGGAAGGCCGGGCATATTATGAATGGCATACACGGCATCAATGTTCCAACGGGTGAACAGGCCATCGGCAATCATGGTTTTAGCACCCATGCCATGCTCTTCATCCGGCTGGAAAATAAAATACACGGTGCCATCAAAGTTCCGGGTTCTGGACAGCTCATGGGCGGCCCCCAGCAACATCGCTGTATGGCCGTCATGACCACAGGCGTGCATCACCCCCTCATGGGTGGAAGCATGGGGAAAATCATTTTTTTCCTCAATCTGCAGGGCGTCCATATCGGCGCGAAGGCCGATGGAACGATCACTGTCGCCACATTTGAGAATGCCTACCACTCCGGTCCTGCCCACATTGCGGTGGACTTCCAGGCCCATTTCCTCCAGACGGCTGGCCACCAGCTCCGCGGTTCGCTGCTCTTCAAAGCCCCGCTCAGGGTGCTTGTGGATATCATGGCGCCAGGCAACTACTTGCTCTTGAATGTTCATCCGTCGTCACTCTCCGGGGTGGACAAAGTCCACCCCTTTTTCTTTCGCTATGGGCAATTGCAGTCAGTCTGCTTATTCGGCAACCATTTCGGAAACCATGGTTAAGCCAGAGGTACTGACAGCCTGGTCAGACACTCTCTCTTCCTCGGAGACCGGTTCAAACTCAGCCCGGAACATCTTGAACGTACTGACAATGCAAAGGAACAGCACGAACATCAGTGGGAAAGCGAAGATCAGACTGATGCTCTGCAACAGCTCAATCCCGGTCTGGCTGCCCATCATCAGTGTCACGGCCATGGCGGCCTGGGCAATCACCCAGATGGTCTTCATCTTATTGCTGGGGTTCTCGGAGCCGTCTTCACACATACTCGCCAGAGTAAAGGTGGAGCTGTTCAGAGAGGTAATAAAGCAAGTGAACAGGGCAATCACGACGCCAATGGAAATCACCGTGCCCAGTGGGAATTTCTCAAGGACAATAAATGTGGCGGCCTTGGAGGAAGCGGCAGCGGCAGCCAGCACTTCAGGCTCAGACTCAATACCTATGGTTCCGAAGAACGCCACCCAGATGAAGATACCGGCACAGGGAATCAGCATGGAGCCGAGAATAAACTCCCGAACCGTTCTGCCTTTGGAAACCCGGGCAATGAAGGGGCCGACAAACGGTGCCCAGGCAATCGCCCATGCGTAGTAGTAAATGGGCCAGCCACGAATCCAGGAAGCTTCTTCATCGGCAGCAAAGGTCGGCAGCATCAATGCATCTTTGAAGAAATCATTGATATAAAGGCCAATGGCATCAAAGTAGACATTGATCATCTGAGTGGTGGGCCCCACCAGCCCCACCAGAAGAATCAGGCCAACAAGAAGATAGGCGTTGCAGTCAGACAACAACTTGATGCCTTTCTCCAGCCCTGTGGTGGTGCAGAATATGGTAATGGCGGCAATCACTCCCACCACCACAAAGATGGTAGTCGGGCTGTCCGGTGTATCAAACAGATAGGCAAAGCTGATACTTAATGACAGTCCGCTCTGTCCCAGGGAGGTGGAGATACCGGCAATGGCACCAAACACACAGATCAGGTTAACAATCTTGCCCAGGTTGCCATTGGCTTTATCCCTGCCCCAGGGCATCAGGATATTACTGATCAGTCCGCTTTCTTTCTTGCGGAACATCAGGTAACCCAGCACCAGACCCACTACAGAGAACGCCGCCCAGGCCTGAATGCCCTGGTGGATAAAGCTCTGCTTCATGGCAAACTCGGCGGCTTCTGCCGTCTGTGGGTCTATGCCCGTGGTCGCCAGGGGGTTCATGTAATGATAAACCGGCTCGGCAACCCCCCAGTACAGCATCACCGTTCCCATTCCCGCAGAAAACAGCATGCCAATCCAGGAGAAGGTACTGAACTCCGGCCGGGCGTCGTCTGGCCCGAAACGGATATCGCCGTATTTACTGAAGGCGAAGTAAAACATCACCATGACATAGAGGAAGGAGCCGGCCATGTAGACCCAGCCAAAGGTATCCGTCAGGTACGTCATGGTACCAATGCCAACTTCATACAGCTTGTCCGGAAACAGGATACCGGACAGAACCACCAGTATGATGAAGCTGATGGTACTGACAAACAGCATTTTTCCCTGAGAGAGGGATGATTGATTGGACATCGTTCTATCCCCCCAACTCAGTTGATAACAATCAGTTCAGGCTCGGCGCGCTCACTCAGCCACTCCGCCCCATCTTCGGTGATAACAATGTTTTCTTCATGCACCATGGACTTGCCGGGGGCATACACCATGCCGGGTTCAAGGGTCATCACCATGCCAGGCTTCAGCACTGTATTATCGGTTGCGGTGTTGGAAGGCCTTTCAGTCAGCTCCATCCCCAGGCCATGACCCAGACGACCAACGTCGTTTCCGAGTGCGCCGTTGGCTTCCAGCACTTCCCACATGGCGTTGTATATATCTGTGGTGGTGGCACCGGGGCGGGCGGCTTCAAAGCCTTTGGTAGTGGCTTCCCAGGTGGCCCGATAAGCGGCTTTGGTCTGCTCGCTGGCGTGACCAAACGCCCAGTTGCGGTCAAAGTCAGAGAAATACCCGTCCCGGACAGCGCCGGTATCAATGATCATCACATCCCCCTGTTCAAGGGTGCGGTCCGTGGGTCCCATGATGATGCTGTCATAACCGTCCGGGCCGGAACCGGCAATGATGTAGGGGCACTCATCGGCGCCGGCGGTCAGCATATCGATTCGAAACTGCTTGCAGATTTCCCGCTCTGTCATTCCGGAACGGGCATATCCGGGAATTTTCTTGAAGCCCACATTGGTAATACGGCAGATTTCACGGGTTTTCTCAATTTCAGCCTGAGATTTGATCTGTCTCAGTTCATGCACCGCCAGAGACACATCCACAAAGTCTTTTTTCACCAGTCCGGTCAGCTGCAGGTAATTATTCACAGGCATGCGCAGGTGAGACTCAATGCCCAGAGTGGCACCCACCCGACCATAACGGCAGGGAAGTGAGTTCAGGGCACTGGCCACCAGGCTGATGCCATCGTCTTCCGGGCGGGGGGAGGGCCAGGTAATGATATTGTCGATCCAGGTGCCAGCCATACCGCTGGCGCCAATCTCGGGAATAATCGCTACCGGTTTGCCTTCGGCAGGTACCACCAGGAACCAGGGCCGCGTTGGGCTGTGCCAGAACTGGGTATGAAAGCCAGTAAAATAGCGGACATTAGGTTCCGTAGTAAACAGCATCGCATCCAGCTTCATGTCATGCATGATCGCCTGGGCGCGCGCAGTGCGATGTTCAAATTCCGCCTGGTCAAAACCCCGTTGAAGATAATTGGTCATTGTGCTGTACCCCGATCAGTCCTGTGCAAATTCAGGCGCGCTCATCACCAGGAACGAACCGAAACCTGCTTAATAATTAACTTTTGGTGACTTTGTGAGCGCATCATACTCGCCAGATCGGGGAAAAAATTGACTTGAATCAAAAGTTAACTTTTGAGAACTCTATTCCACAGAAATACTGACACAAATCAAGAAAATGCTTTTAATGCTGAAATAACACCCAAAAACAACAAAAACAACCACTCTAAAGTTACATATAGTTGATTGCCGACTTGAGTTTTCTCACATAAAAACGCAAAATAGGCGCAAACAAATCAGTCAACAATTTTTGATCTTAAATGTGTAATACAGAACGCCTCAGTAGTGGCACCCGGTTTACTGAGATAGACAGACAGCTGCTGGCGGGCTACTTCCGCCTGGCAGACACCATTGCCGACCTCATCGGGCCCCACAGCGAAGTGGTTATCCACTCACTGGAAAGCCTGGAAAAGTCGGTGGTAAAAATTGTCAACGGGCACCACACCGGCCGGAAACTGGGCTCCCCCATCACCGACCTGGGACTGAAAATGCTCCGGCATTTTGAGCAGACTGGAGAGGTAACCCCTAAAAGTTACTTCACCCAGAGCAAAGATGGCTCACTATTAAAGTCGACCACCTGTGTGCTGGCGGGAGAGAACGACAAACCCATCGGACTGTTCTGTATCAACATGAACCTGTCACACCCGTTTCCTGAAATCATCAAAACCCTGATGCCAGCGGTTGGGCAGATGGATGAGCCGGTCAGTGAAAACTTCAGCTCCAGTGCCAATAATGTCATTGAGCAAGCCCTGAACCAGGCCATACAGGATATTGAAAATAATCCGGCCATCAGCCTGAAGAGCAGGAAAAAAGCCATTACCCGAATTCTGTTTGATAACGGGATTTTTGAGTTCAAAGAGGCCACCGCCATTGTCGCGGAACGCCTGGGAATTACCCGTCACGCGGTCTACAAATACATCCGCGAATTTAAACACTGACACCTGCTACAGGTGTATTTACGTACAAGGAAAACATCATGAAAAAGACCCTTCACACTGAACAGGCACCAGCGGCTATCGGACCTTACTGCCAAGGCGCTGCTTTCAAAGAACTGGTCTTCACATCAGGCCAGCTGCCTCTGGATCCAAAGACCATGGCCTTTGTGGAAGGTGGCATCAAAGAGCAGGCATATCAGTCTCTGATGAACCTGAAAGCGGTTCTGGAAGCCGGTGGCGCTTCTCTCGACTCCGTCATCAAAACCACCTGCTTCCTGTCTGATATGGAAAATTTTGCCGCCTTCAACGAAGTGTACACTGAGATTTTTGGCACTGAGTCCGCACCTGCCCGCTCCTGTGTTGAAGCAGCCCGTCTGCCCAAGGATGCCCTGGTTGAAGTAGAGGCGGTTGCCTTTATCAACCCGTAAGCCTTTCAGACCCACTTCTGGTTTTCATGCGCTTCCAGCGCATTGTCGGCTTTTTCTGATAGGGACTCTGATCGAGGCCCTGATCGAGAAAGCCGACCTATGGCCTTCTACCCCCCGACAAAAAAGCGCCCGAGATGTTGAAATTTTCCCAGAACCCATTCCACACCGCACAAACGAGCCCTCTGTTCACCGCTGCGATCGCGGAAAAAGCCCGTCGTTTTCACAGCCAGATTGAAGGCTATGCCCCTACACCGCTGGTATCCCTGCCTCAGCTGGCAAAAAGACTGGGGGTCAAAGCCATCCTGGTAAAGGATGAGTCCCACCGGTTTGGCCTGAACGCCTTTAAAGTACTGGGGGGCTCCTACGCCCTGGGCCAGGTTCTGGCGGAACATCTCAACCTGGATATCTCAGAGATCGACCTCAAGACCGTTTCATCAAAACTGCCAGAGCCCGTCGTCTTTACCACCGCCACCGCTGGCAACCACGGCACAGGTGTTGCGTGGGCAGCCCGGGAAATGGGCCAGAAAGCCGTCGTTTATATGCCTAAAGGCTCTCCCCAGGCCAGTGTCAACCGTATCCGAGGACTGGGTGCGGAGTGCATTGTCACCGACGTCAACTATGACGACACCGTTCGTCTGGCCAGCAAAACCGCCGATGAAAACCACTGGATGCTGGTTCAGGACACCGCCTGGGAGGGGTATGAGCAGATTCCCACCTGGATTTCCCAGGGCTACATGACCATGGCCGACGAAGCCATTGAACAGGTCAATACACTGTCCGAAGGCGTGCCCACCCACGTAATGCTTCAGGCCGGAGTAGGCGCTATGGCGGGGGGCGTACTGGGTTATCTGGCGGATAAGCTGGGAGCCGATCGCTTCAAGGCAATCATCTCCGAACCTGACGCCGCAGACTGTATTTATCGCTCCGGAACCAGTGCCGACGGCTCCATGACCGCAGTGGGGGGCGACCTTGACTCCATTATGGCGGGCCTCGCCTGTGGCGAGCCAAACCCGGTCACCTGGCCCATCCTTCGCGACTGCAGCCACGCCTTTGCCTCCGTTTCTGACAGCGTTTCTGCTACCGGTATGAGAATCCTGGGGAATCCGTTGAAAGGCGACCCTGCCATTACCAGTGGTGAGTCCGGAGCCATTAACATGGGCCTGCTGTATCTTCTGGCAAGCCAGCCGGAAAATAGGGAAATTCTTGATTCCCTTGGCCTGAACAGTGAATCCGTGGTGATGGTTTTCAATACCGAAGGGGATACCAACCCAGAACGGTACCGGAAAATTGTCTGGGAAGGTGCTCTGAAACTCTGAACAGTGATTGATTCTTACTGTTCTGGTTGAAGCCACTGCCCTCTGGCTTCAACCTCCCTCCCCTGGCAGTCTGTCGGGCTTATGCTCCGCACAAGGTGCTCATTCATACGACAGATTGTTCCTGCCGGCTCCTCGTACTCATGGCAATAAGGTTGCCCACCACAACCAGTCCAACACCCGCAACGGCCATGGGTGTCCACTGGTAGCCTTCAAACAGTGTGGAAATACCCAGCGCAATAATCGGATAGACCACATCCACATAAGCGGTTTTGTCCGCGCCTATTCGACCAATCAGGGCCATATAGGATGTCATGGCCAGAATTGAACCAAACAGCGCCAGGTAGAGCAGGGAAACCACATAAGCCAGACTCCACTGAAACGCAGGCGGTTTTCCACATAAAAGAGCCAGGGCAATCATAAACAGTGCGCTGTAGAACATCGCCAAAGTGACCACGGGCAACAGTGGCAACCCCTCCCGCTTGTTAACCTCACAGGCCAGGCTGCCAATGGAAAAAAAGATACACCCGGCAAATGCCAGGCCAATGCCCTTGAGGAAACCGGAATGCAGGCCTGACCACAACTCCGGCAGAAACACCAGGGCAATGCCCAGGGAGCCAAGCACTCCACCTGCGACAACGGGCCAGCGAACGGGGTTACCAAGCCAGACTCTGCCAATAATGACGTTTAAATAAAGAACCGTTGTACAGACCAGGGCAGACAGGGCACTGGTGATATAAAGCTCACTGAGATAGACCAGCCAGAAAGCAATGCCACACAAGCTTATTCCCTGAATGGCAATACGAATATGCTGCCGACCGGTAAAAGGGGAATGCGTTTTTCTGAACCAGCCTATCCCGGCCATGGCCACGGAGGCCAGAAGGAACCGGTAACTGATCGACCAGAGGGGATCAACCGGCCCTAACTGAAAAGTAATGGCATACCAGGTGCCCCCCCAGACAAAGGCACAAAGAAGAAACAACGCTGCACTGTGCATGGTATAGACCCGATGTTGACTCGCCCGATGGGAACAAGGGAGTCATTGATAAATCAGCACATTCACTTTTCAGGAAAATACACAATAGCGGAGATCATCAGAGTTTGCCCAACAGACTCCGGTTACAGGCTTTCTTCCCAGGGCATATCCGGCAGCCCGTCAAGATGTTTGTCGTAGCGCTCCCCGTTAAACGACGTCTGGTTATTAACCACATCCACCAGCTCGACACACAGGGCACAGGCTATATACTGAACAGCCTCCTCCCGGTCCATTCCTCCAAGCATCAGGCGCATTAAGGTTTCTTTCACCCTGGGAGGGTTATTTTCAGCCAGCTGGTTTTCAACAATCTCAATCACCGCTTCACCACCCATCAGATCTTCGCTTTCAATCATGGAAATACTCCTGGAGAAAAGCTGTATGTTACCTCTTACCCCGGACAATAGCGCTGATTCGTATCTTCCCGAACAAACAGGCATTGAAGCTTGCTTTGTCTGCCCATGAGGAGTACCAATAAGCGGGTTACCTCAAGAGGCTAACCAAGAACCATCAGGAGGAAACCTGTGTATACACTCTATGGAGATTCCCAGTCCGGCAACTGCTATAAAGTGCAACTGCTGATGCATCACCTGGATATAGAATGCAACTGGGAACACATCAACATCCTTGGCGGCGGTACCCATACCGATGATTTCCTGGCCATGAACCCCAACGGCAAGATACCGGTGCTCAGTCTGCCCGAGGGCGGCTACCTCTGGGAGTCCAATGCCATTCTGAATTATCTGGCAGAGGGCACAGACTACCTGCCGTCTGACCGGCTGCTTCGGGCCCGGGTTCTTCAATGGCAATTTTTTGAGCAATACAGTCATGAACCCTACATTGCCACCTCCCGGTACATCGTCAAATACCTGGGGCGCCCCAAAAAACATGAACCCGTTCTGCAGGCGAAAAAGGCCAATGGCTACAAGGCACTGCAAGTGATCGAAACTCACCTGGAAAACAGGGAGTGGATGGTGGGCGACCAACTAACCATTGCGGATATCTGCCTGTACGGGTACACCCATGTGGCTCACGAAGGCGGGTTTGGTCTTTCTGACTTCCCGGCCATTATGGCCTGGCTGAAGCGGGTTCGGGCTCATCCAAAACATGTAAAGATGAGTTGATACTGCTAAACTCCGCGCCCAGCAAAACCAATGCTGGGAGCCTGTCATCAGGCAACCGGGTTTCCTGTCAATTTGGGCATTCAACGTTGAGGTTATCAATGGGGTTTCTTGATCGGGTTCAAACCGCCATGGAGAAAAACAACTCTCTGCTGTGCGTAGGGCTGGACCCTTCACCAGACCGTTTTCCGGCAGCTATTCAGTCAAAGGAAAAGGCCATCTTTGCATTCAACAAGGCCATTATTGATGCCACTGCTGATCTGGTGTGCGCCTATAAGCCCCAGGCAGCTTACTATCATGCCCACGGCGCGGAAGACCAGCTGGCACAAACCATTGACTATATCCGCAGCCAGTACCCCGACATCCCGGTGATTCTCGACTCCAAGCGGGGCGATATCGGCAGCACCGCCAGCCAGTATGCCATTGAAGCTTTTGACCGTTACCAGGCCGATGCGGTGACCGTCAATCCCTATATGGGTGTGGACACTATCGAGCCCTTTGCCCGTTATGCTGACAAAGGGGTTGTGGTGCTGTGTCGTACTTCCAACCCCGGTGCCGCAGCCATTCAAAACCTGGAGGTACTCAATGCTGATGGGAACCCGGCAAAACTCTATGAGGTGATGGCGAAAATGTGCCAGACCGAATGGAACGGTAATAACAACCTGCTTCTGGTGGTCGGAGCCACCAACCCGGATGAGCTGAAGCAAATACGGGACATTACCGGGGAGATGACCTTCCTGGTGCCCGGCCTCGGTGCCCAGGGCGGAGATGTGGAAGCCACCGTCCGCAATGGTTTGAACAGCGAAGGCAAGGGGATTATTGTCAACTCTTCCCGCGGCATCATCTACGCCAGCAATGGCGAGGACTTTGCTGAAGCGGCACGCAATGCGGCTTTGACATTAAGGGACCAAGTGAACCAGTACCGCTGATCTCTCGCAGGCCCTGTACAGCAGCAGGGCTCTCCTTATAGGCCGTTAACAAAGAAAATCTCAGTTTTTTAACTATCCTGTTCATTCAATTGAAAGGTGAACTGGGTAGCAACCGCCAATGAGAATAACTTTGCCTTCGGCCACGGCAGTGGCCCTGGTTGTTTTTATTGCGTCTGGGGCAGTTAAATCAGCTGCCAAGGCTTCCAGCGAGCCTTATGCCCTTCATAACGATAAAGGGTCTATGCTGACAATCGCCGTCGTACAACTCATGTTCAGTTGCCTTCCACCCAGACCGACAAACAATTTACCACGCTATAAACACGCCCTCATAACCAGTGATAACAATCTGCAAGAGGCACTAGCCCTCCCCAGCGTTAACATTGATATTCAGGCAAACCTGCCTCCGGATTGTAAAAAAGAGATCTACAGCGGTACTGAGCTTGAGCAGTATATGGAGCAAACTCGAAACCATCCCCCTTGTCGACTGCATCTGGTTGGCCGTATAGAAATCAGTAAACCCCTTGTACTTGATGGAATCGTCCTGGAGGGCTTGATCAACCCAACGTTGGGATTCAACTCTGCAGAAAGCCCCTATCTACCCATATACAGTGGCAGAGTATATCTATCCGGCCCATCAATGAAACTCACAGCGAAAGCGTACAACGAAATACTCCTTCCCCCTGATGGGCTGCCAATTCTGGCGGCTTCTGCCAAGTTTCAGGGCGGTGCTCTGCTGGTCACCAAAACCAGCGGTCGCATTGAAAAGCTTGTGTTGGAGGTTCCTGCCAAAGAGAGTGCAATTGCCCCCTTTCAAAAAACGGCTATCGCCCACTACCTGGACCTTCAGCATAGCTTCCTCGTCAGCGAGGATGTATCGGACGCTTATATGCCCCTTACCATAGAGCTTGCCGATGACAAGGAAGCATCCACCACGACCTTATCCCGGCAGGTCTCATCCACCAATAGCAGCGCTCAAAACACCCAGTCTCAAGTCAGTGATGCCCTAAGCAGAGTCAGAACCCGTTTATCTTCAGATGGAGAACCTCCCGAGGAAGATAAAATCACAAGCTACGACCGTAAACCACCACCGGGGTCAATCCCGGATGTCCAGTCATCAACGTCGCGGGCTGAAGCGCAAAGAGCACTGATACTGAAGGCAAATAAAAGGCGCTCAGCCTCTCCCCCCCCTACCAGCCGTTTTGCCATAGCTATGGAGGCGTTCAAAGGCACAGCACCTCCCCCTGTCAAGAAAAAACAGCCCCCTCCCATACCAGAGAAACCAAAGATAAAAATCTATACGGGTATTTCTGAGACAATAGCCCACCATGAGCAATCAAGGGTGGCTGCTCCTACAACTGCAGTGGAACCAAAGTCATCAGAGAATGAGGACCCTTTCAAAAATGCCCTAAAGCATTTGTCAAAAGTAAAGAATGAACTACTTGAAAAATTTAAAAATTCACTTAGCAAAATGAACAAAATTTTAGATCAGAGAGAACAGCCACCAGCCCCCTCCACGCCTCAAGTAACCATTGAACCGGGCCCATCAGAAAGTGAAGCCCCTTCCGGCAATACTCTTGCCAGAGTTGAAAACCTGAAGAAAAAGTTTCAGCAGATGGAAGAATCACTGGTTAGAATGGATATTATTTTAGACAGGCGAGCACAAAAAAAACCATAAGTTCAATAAGAGTTAAGGAAGATGGCAGGCAGGCAGGCAACTCATAAACTATGCTGCTCAGTATCAGTAAGACTGCATCCTCATCGCCGTGAAACCTCTGCCTATTTCAAAAAGCGTTGCCTCTATTGTGATTTCGGTGCTGATACCCGCAGGATTTGCCCAGGCATCCGGTGTGGATATACCAGCCCCCTATCACCAACAGCCTCATTATGGTCTTCCAGACACCATTGTGGAGGCGGCCCAATGGCCCGCCAAAGCTGGGGGAAGATATGCAATGGACGGGCAGTTCACTCCTGCCAGCCCCTCCTGTCGAAAACAGGTTAACAATGAAGTTCAATTAAATCAGGCCCTGGAAACATTCCCTAACCATCGTTGCACACTGGTTCTTGAAGGCCGAATCACGATCAGCAAACCACTTGAGCTAAACGACGATATCACCCTGACAGGGAAATCCAATTTCGAAATCGGGTTTGACTCAACGAATGTGCCCTACCAGCCACTGCAACCTGTTTCATTAACGTTTAGTCAAGATTCTGATCAGGGCTTTGTGATACCTGCCACGACCTTTGACACAATGGTCAGTCTTCCCGATGGCCTTCCCGTTCTTGTTGCTGGCAGGGGCTTCAAAGGACCAGCCCTGGTTAAACTGAGTGGCAAAAGCAATATTGAGAATCTCGTTTTTGAAATGGGTCACTCTGACATACCCATTCCTGCTTTTGAGCGGATGAAGGGTGCATCGGTTATCCACCTGAACAGTACGTTTATCTCAACGAAACAAGCCCACGACACTTTGCCAGAAGGTTTGATCGTTTACTTTCCCAAGGACCAGGGCAAAAGCTCCACCACCACAGCCCAGTCATCTGATCCGTCCACAGCAACATCTCCGGCTGGAAGCTCAAGTACTGCAACTCCAGCATCGTCTGCTGCCAAGTCGTTCGCTTTATCTTCTGATGGGAAAAAACCACCCGATGATAACCCCACAGACTACTCAAAAAAGCCTCCGGCACCAGCTGCCAACCAGACTGACACTGAAGAAGTACGTAAAGATTTTAAATCAATATTACAATTTCACACTGCAGAAATTGAAAAAAACACACCGAAAGAAAAACCGTCACGTGATGGCGGAAGCGATACAACTTCAGGATTACAAGCTGCAACCCCTTCTGCGGATAGTGGAGCCGGGACATTTGAAGCTCAGCAATTCATGGAAGCTCAAGAGTCTGTAAAAAAGCTGAACAGTGATCTTAAAAAGTCCCGGGACAAAAATGAACGAGAAAGGGCCAAATTTTTCTCCTCTTTATCAGGCTCGGCTGAAAATCAAGAGCCCCAAAGTGGTAGCTATGAAGAAGCCCTGGAAAGATTTAAATCTGTCTCTACATCCATGGATAAAAAAGAATAATGCCCGACCATTAATTACTTTAAGCCGCCTCATTCTGTTCAACGGCCCTTACGGTCTGAGCCGGTGCCCTGGCCATCACTTCCACCTTCCGCTGCTTTTCATAGAGGAACCGGAGGACCTCTGAACGCAGTCGTGTATATTCCGGATCTTCTGCCAGCTCCAGGCGCCCCCGGGGACGTTCAAGATTGATATCAAGAATTTCCCCAACGGTAGCGGCAGGGCCATTGGTCATCATGACAATCCGGTCCGACAGCAGCACCGCCTCATCCACATCATGGGTAATCATAATAACGGTGTTGTTCAACTCCTGCTGGATCTCCATTAATGAGTCCTGCATGTGGGCGCGGGTCAGGGCATCCAGTGCACCAAACGGCTCATCCATCAGCAGGATATCCGGCTGCATGGCCAGTGCCCGGGCAATCCCGACCCGCTGTTTCATACCACCGCTGATTTCATCGGGCCTTTTGTGCATGGCATGGTCCATATGTACCAGTGCAAGGTTATGTTCCACCCACTCTTTGATTTCGGCCTTGCTTTTACGGGAAGCGCTTCTGGATCGGCCAAACACCTGCTTTACCGCCAGCTCCACATTCTGATACGCCGTCAGCCATGGCAGCAGAGAGTGATTCTGGAATACGACGGCACGGTCTGGCCCCGGCTCAGAGACTTCCCTGCCATTGAGTACGACGCCACCCCGGGTCGCCTTCAGCAGACCCGCCACCACATTCAGCACCGTTGATTTGCCGCAGCCGGAGTGTCCGATCAAGGAGACAAACTCCCCTTTGGCAATTTTCAGGTCCACCTCTTTCAGAGCGGTGAAAGGCCCCTTGGGTGTATCAAACACCATATCAATATGGCTGATATCCAGTAGTGTGCTCATGCTGTCGCCCTTCCCCTTAATGGCTGATTTTTGTTTTATCCCATGCTGCCAGACGCTGAAGCTGCAACATGCTTCGATCCAGACCAAACCCGATAAAGCCGATCACAATCACCGCCACCATAATGCGGGCCAGTGAGTTGGAGCTGCCATTCTGAAACTCATCCCAGACAAACTTGCCCAGCCCTGGGTTCTGGGCCAGCATTTCGGCGGCAATCAGTACCATCCAGGCCACTCCCAGAGAGAGTCGCATGCCGGTAAATATCATGGGTACAGAAGCAGGCAGGACAATCTTCTGAACGTGCTTCAGGGCAGGCAGGCGCAGCACGCGGCTGACATTCACCAGATCAGAGTCCAGGGAAGCCACACCCACCGACGTGTTAATGACCATGGGCCAGAGGCAGCAGAGCGTGACCGTGATCATGGAATTTAAAAAGGACTTGGCTACCAGGGGATCAGGGCTGACATACAGAGCACTGACCACCATCGTTACCAGCGGTAGCCAAGCCAGGGGAGAAACGGGTTTGAACACCTGAATGACCGGGTTTATGGCCGAGTTCAGGGTTTTATTGAGACCAACGGCGATACCAAGCGGGATGGCAATCACCGCCGCCAGCAGAAAGCCACTCATTACCGTGACCAGGCTGGTGATAATCTGATCAAGAAAGGTTTCCTTGCCCGTGTAGGCCCGGATTTTCGGCACATAATCCGGATCCTTAGCCACACGATCAGCATTGCGTTTTTCCTGCCGCTGATAAAAGGCCGCTTCCTTTTCCCGCTCAGTGACATGCTCCTGGTAAAGAGAACCAAATTGTTCCCAGACCATGGCCGGCCCCGGAAACTGCCCCAGAGAGGTGTTGATATTCCGGGCGGCTCCGGCCCAGAGCAGGAGAAAAACCGCTATGCCTATCAATGGCACCAGCAGTCCGCCTGACAACTTTTTCAGCATCTGCCAGCCTGCAGTCGTATACCACTGCACTGTACTGCGAGGCACCTCTGTTGATGGATTCATAGCGGTTGCTTCTGCCATGACAAAAACTCCTTTTACCCTTCAGGATGATTCGACTAACCGGTTAAGGAAGTTGCAAATAAGTCCTGTGCGTGCTCTGCAAGACAAACAGCCTGCATATACAAGGCGCAGTTTGCAGTTAATGGCCTTAGTCCTTAACAAAAACTGTAACGCAGTAGATGCGGGCTGTTTGTCTTGCCCTTCGGGGCCTCCAGGGGGATCCAGACTCAGCGTCTGCCTTTTTTGACAGGTGCCAACATGCCTGCAAAAGGCTTTCTTGATTCTGAATCCCCCTGGCAGGCCAGAGCGCCGCAGGACTTTTTTGCACCTTCCTTAAATCCGGTCACCCTGCTTCAGCCCAATGGTGAACTGGTTGATGTACTCATTGGGTTTCTTGCCGTTGTAAACCAGGCCATCAATAAAGTGAGTCTGTGGATCCCGGAAGCCGTCTTCGGAAGCAAAGTCCGGGAAGTCCTCTGCCTTAACCCGCTTTTCCCCCATCAGGGACAGGGCCGCTTTCTCATAGATATCCGGGCGATACACTTTTGCCGCCAGATCCTTGTACCACTGGTCGCTCTTATCCTCAGAAATCTGGCCCCAGCGGCGCATCTGGGTCAGGTACCAGATAGCGTCTGAGTAGTAGGGATAAGTAGCGTTATGCCGGAAGAAAACATTGAAATCTTCCACTGGACGCTTGTCGCCTTTTTCGTACTCAAAGGTGCCGGTCATGCTGTTGGCAATCACCTCATAATCCGCTCCCACGTAATTGGACTGGGACAGGATTTTCACCGCTTCCGGGCGGTTGCTGTTGTTGTTTTCATCCAGCCACTGGGCAGCACGAATCAGGGCGCGGGTCAGGCGAATGGTGGTGTTCGGGTACTTTTTGTAAAACGCTTCGGTAATACCAAAGACTTTTTCCGGGTTGTTTTTCCAGATTTCGTAATCGGTCACCACCGGCACGCCAATATTTTTAAACACCGCCTGCTGGTTCCAGGGCTCACCGACGCAGTAACCATAGATGGTGCCTGCTTCCATGGTGGAAGGCATCTGGGGTGGAGGAGTGACGGACAGCAGGGCCTCTGCATTGATCTGGCCGGAGGTATCCCCTTTGTGAGGCGCATAAAACCCCGGATGAATGCCCCCTGCCGCCAACCAGTAACGAAGTTCATAGTTATGGGTGGAAACCGGAAACACCATACCCATATTAAAGGGCTTGCCATCGGCATTGTATTTTTCCACCACCGGTTTCAGGGAGTCCGCCTTGATGGGGTGAACCGGGCGACCATCAGCCATTTTCGGGATATTGGGCTTCATCTGCTTCCAGATCTCATTGGAAACCGTGATGCCATTCCCGTTCAGATCCATGGAAAAGGGCGTAATGATATTGGCCTGGGTGCCAAACCCCATGGTGGCCGCCAGAGGCTGGCCTGCCAGCATATGGGCGCCGTCCAGCCGTCCATCGATCACGCCATCCAGCAATACCTTCCAGTTTGCCTGGGCCTCAATGGTGACGTAGAGCCCCTCATCTTCAAAAAAACCTTTTTCATAGGCGATGGCAATGGGCGCCATATCCGTGAGTTTGATAAACCCGATTTTCAACTCTTCCTTTTCGGGGTAGCCAATCTCAAGGGCATCCGCCTGTCCCCATACAGAAGCCAGACTGCCAACTCCCATCAGGGCAGTGAGCGCCACTGACTTTAACGGCTTGAGCCACTTCATTTCATCCCTCCCGACTTTCCATACATTCCCAATGCTGAGGCGCTTGTATCTCAGGCGTTCTCCCTGAGGTCAGGCCTGCAGATCAACCATCTCGCCAGCAATGGCCGATCAGAGTTGAGCCATTGCACCAGCCATCAGCCAAGCACCAAGCATGCCAATCCGCCAAAAAAACAATAAAAGCCTTTAAATACAATGCGTTAAACACGCTTCTGAGTGAGAAGGTTGCGCTCTCAACCCTGTATTGCACGTTCAGAAATGAAGCCACAGGCTTTGCCTGCCACAACCCGGCGCACCAAAGTGGAATGAGGGAGATTCAAAAAACCTGCAGGCTGTTAGCACTGCTCCTTTACAAACTGCTAACAACTCTGTGCTGGCCTTGAAAGCGGAGTATTGCTATAAACTTCGACTGCCTATTTCCCGGATCAGGAGACTGTATGCCAAGTCTGGATAACCTTCTAAAAAACAATAATGAATGGTCGGCCTCTATTCGTCATGAAGACCCGGAGTTCTTTCAAAAACTCTCCAAGCAGCAAGCGCCCGAGTACCTCTGGATTGGCTGCTCCGACAGCCGGGTTCCCGCCAACCAGATCGTAGACCTGCTGCCCGGGGAGCTGTTCGTGCACCGTAATGTGGCCAATGTGGTGGTGCATACCGACCTGAACTGCCTGTCCGTGATTCAGTTCGCAGTGGATTATCTGAAGGTTAAACACATCATTGTTACCGGTCATTACGGGTGTGGTGGTGTCCAGGCCGCCATGGAGAACTCAAAGCTCGGCCTTATTGATAACTGGCTTCGTCATGTCCAGGATGTCCGCAAAAAGCATGACCAGCGCATTGCTGCAGCCGGAGACCAGAGTGCCCAGCTTGACCGGCTTTGCGAGATTAATGTTCTGGAGCAGGTCCTGAATGTCTGCGACACCACCATCGTTCAGGATGCCTGGAACCGCGGGCAGGAATTGAATGTTCACAGCTGGGTCTACGGCCTTAAAGATGGCCTGGTGAGAGACCTTGGGCTCAGTGTCTCTTCCAATAGTGACATCGCATCCATGTACCCGGTTGCCCTTGAGGCTCTCAGTGGTTAACACCCCTGGCTTTTTGCCATAAAGAAGCCCGTTACCCCTCAGGTATCCTGTCTATACTTCCACCCGTTTGTTCTGCGGGTGGAATGTATTCATGCTGATTCTTTGTCGAAGAGCCTCCCTTATCCTTTCCGGCTTTCTGGTAACCAATGCAACTATGGCAGCAGCTCCCTCTGCAGAGAAACCACCTAGCGGCGTATGGGTACTTGAAAACAGTAATGATGACATGCCCTATGGAGGCCTGAAGCTGGATCGTCCCAATGCCTTTACATTGCTGATGTATGACAGTAACTGCCAGCTGTATACCATTAATGGCCCCATGAAAAAAAAATCGCCCCACACCTGGGAACTGAAGCACAATGAGGACTACAGCAATACTTTCCTGTTGACAAAAAAAGAAAAAAAGCTCGAACTGGTGGATACCGAAGGACAGAAAATGGTGTTTTCTGCCGCTTCTGAAGCTCAGCTGGCAAAAGGAATCAGCCAGCGATGCAGGCCACCTTCGGGCATAAAGTCAAAACCGGCTTTGAATACCACTACAGGGAAAGGAGAACACCATGGATAGTTCATCAAAATATCCGCTGATCATGCGGTTAATGCACTGGCTTATGGCCCTGATCATTCTGGGGCTGATTGCCTGTGGCTGGTACATGACCAGCCTGGAAGACGACGTCAGTTATAAGTACGACCTTTATCACTGGCATAAATCCTTTGGGGTTCTGGTACTGTTCCTTTTGTTTGCCCGGATTGTTTTCCGTTGGGCAAGCCGGGTTCCTCCCCTTCCTGAGACGATGCCATGGTATGAAAGAAAACTGGCACATCTGGTGCACTGGCTGCTTTACCTGATGCTGTTCCTGGTACCCGCCAGTGGTTATCTGATGTCAGGTGCTGCGCCTGGGCGGGACGTCCCTTTCTTCAAATGGACCATGCCCAATCTGGTTGATAAAAACAAAGAGCTGGCAACGGTCCTCCATGACATTCATCACATTATTCCCTATGTTCTGCTGGGAATTATCGTTCTTCATTTACTTGGGGCCCTGAAGCACCGGTTTATGGATAAACCGGAAAATGATGTGATTCGTCGTATGCTCTGAGTTTCCCTGATGAGCCTTTTCAGCTCAGGAAAGCCCTTCATTGAACGGAAGCAATGAAGGGCTTTTTTTCTTTATTGAGTGATTTACCTGACTGTCACTGATTTCATAGCGCTGTTTTCTGCCACTGAGCCCCTCTTCCCTTACCAATGGCTTCAAGCAGGCCTTCTGTACGCATTTGCTGAACCACCTTCTTAACCAGTTCCCGGCTTACCGTTGGCAACTGAACACAGATATCGGACACAGCAAAAGCATGGTCAACTTTGTCAATGGCCGCTTTAATCAGTTGAGTCTTTGGTGCCCTGCTGCCTTTCCATTGCAGGGCATGCACTTTTTCCTCCAACTCATCATAGGCCTGAACCAGCGCCTTCAGGAAGAAGTCAATCCAGGGCATGGGATTGTGCCGGCCTTCATGCCAACCTTTCACGCTGACACTCAATGCTTCTTTGTATGCTTGATTCTGCCTGCCCAGCACTCTTTCCAGGCTAATGAGCTGACCTACCTTGTAGCCATTGGTTGCCAGCATCATTAACATCAGCAACCAGGCAATACGGGTGTTGCCATCACTGAAAGGATGAATACAAAGGAAATCCAGCACCGCTGCAGAAATCAGAAGCAACGGTTCAACATTGCGCTGTAACCCGAGGTGGTACATAGCCATAATGTTTTCCATGGCCGCAGCAATACCTGCAGCAGGAACAGTTCGATAAAGAACTCCGACCTTTTGCCCCCGGCTATCCCGCTCCACAATATCCTTATTGGTGACCCGCCATCGTCCCCCTTCATGGGGCATATGAGCATACAACAGGGCATGCAGCTGTCGAACCAGGCTGACGGAAAGGGTCATATGCTCCCCAGGCTCCACCACCATCTCCAAAGCGTCCCTGTACCCCGCAACTTGACGATCCACAGACGAAACTGGGCTGTACTGCCTCAATACGAGCTTGCGCACCGTGTCCCTGGTCACCCTGATCCCATCCAGATGGCAGCTGAACTCCAAAGACTCCATAACCGCCACCTGCCGCAGGGTATCCAGAATTTCCGGCTGTTGCCGGGTCGTTACCAGCTGTCTTCCCTTACATTCCCCCAGTTGTCGAAACAGGGCTAACTGCTCACAACTGAATGAATAATCCAATAAACGTTCCAGTGTTTTCATGGCCACATTTAACGATCAAAAATATTGGGTAATTATCGGTTAATATAGACCAGAAATGAAAAAGAGATCTTTATTACCCATAAAAACAAAAACTTACCAAAATAAGCAATCTTTGGTAATAAGGTATTAATCGTGTAATTTTTATACGAAATGAGTAATAACCCTTAACTGCACTTGCCAGAGTCCAGCCAGAGACGAGCCTGTCAGCCATCTGAAAAGGGGTCTGGAAATACAGTACCAGCGGCATTAGCCAGCCGATCCAGTGGTATAGAGCAGTGCATTTGCCGGATTTTCCAGCCCCCCTCAAGAGGGTCAACCACCAGGGTAACCCTTGTAGTTACTGACTCGAGCTGGTCCGGTGCATTAACGTGACTGTACTGGCTGTGGAGTGAGGCCTCAATCAGAATCAGGGAGTCTATTTGAAGGCAACGGTGTAATTCAAAGTGACAGGCCAGCACCTCAATCTGGGAATAAACATCATGGTGCCAGCCTCTGATGGCCTGTTCAGTGTCCAGAGGCTTTAAGGATGAAGGGGTAATCAGCGATGAACCTGGACATTCAAACAAACCGACAAACTCATCGGTATGCTCCGGATCGTCAAGGGCATTCATTCGGTGCAGAAAAACCTCAACCTTATCTTCAAGGGTGGCGCAGGCCATAACATCTCCTCCCGGTTGTCATGGGAGTTTAGATGATCCAGCACTGACGTCAGCTCAAGGGCAGAGAGTGCTGCTGTTCTTCCGGCCGCCGATGATCGTTACCCCGGTTAAGGACGCTTCGGCATTTATTTCCCAAAGCTACAAACCGGCACACACATCAGCACACAGGCCATAGCTTCAGGGTCATGCCGACAGGCCGAAGCACAGGCATTAAATGCTCCCCCCTGAGCCTGACAGCTCGCTTCTGAAAGGTATTCACACTCCTGCTGATCCTGAAGCCAGCGGCCACCTGGAGAAGAAAGGCAGGTAAGCACGCGTTCAGGGCCGGTAGCCGTTATGGTGGCAGGTATGGATCGGGTCATTCGAACATTCTTGAGAACACCCGCTTTAGAGAGCGCCTGAACCTGCTCCAGAACGGGGTCAGGCGTTATATCCGAGCCAGTAAACTGACGGGTTACCTGAGGCTCCTCTTTTTCTCCAATCAGGCTACAGCCACTCAAAACCACTGTCAGCATGACCACAGGCCAGGATAACCACTTCATCATGAATACTCCTTCTTATTTTGAAAAGACAGCGCTAACGGATTAACCGACTGCCTACTGCCTGACGAATAGTGCCTTAATTAGCTTTCCACGTCTTCCAGTACCCAGCCAAAACGATGGAACAGAGTAGTGAATACCGGATCAAGAGGCGCCTTGAATGTCAACAACTCCCCAGTCACCGGATGATTCATTGTCATCTCAGAACAGTGGAGTAATAATCGCCCGGCTGACAGGTTTTCAGCAAAATAGCGATTATGATTCCCCTTGCCGTGCTTTGCATCCCCAATAACAGGATGAGCAATGTGCTTCAAATGCCGACGAATTTGATGCTTTCGCCCCGTTTTTGGCCAAACCTTTACCAGCGAGTAACGGCTGCAGGGGTAACGATCAACAGCAACCGGTAACTCGACGGTTGCCAGCCTCTGGTATTCAGTAAGAGCTTCCTGGGCCGGTTTATCCTGCCGGGCCCTGCGGTCTGTCATTTTATCCAGCTTTTCCTTCAGGGCGTGATTAATGACACCTTCAGACGCAGTAAAGCCTCGAACAACCGCCAGATAGGTCTTATGAACCAACCCGGATTGAAACTGTTCTCCTGCCAGTCTCGCGACTTCCGATGAGAGGCCAAATACCAGAACCCCTGATGTGGGTTTATCCAGGCGATGCAAGGGAAAAACATGCTGACCAACCTGGTCCCGGACTATCTGCATGGCAAACCGGGTTTCATGGCGGTCAACCATTGATCGATGAACCAGGAGACCTGAAGGCTTATTGACAACTACCAGGGCCTTATCCTGATAAAGAATATCCAGGGATTCCTGAGGCACAATCATTCATGATTCCATTGGAGACAGATAAAGGGGGCATCATCTCAAATGAGCGCCTCCGTGACAGCTTGTATTTCCCCCAAAAAACCTTCAGCATTCTGGTCAAAATAATAATAAGGTGAAACCATGTTCGAACTTCTCACCCAATTTGGGCTCCCCATTGCACTGATTCTTATTATGACTGGGGTTGGGTTCAGCCTTACGACCAATGACTTCAAAAGAGTTCTGCAAAAACCCGGAGCCTTTTTAGTTGGGGCAACTTGCCAGATGTGCCTTCTCCCTCTTGTCACCATTGGGGTGATTGAGCTCACAGGCCTGTCAGGAGAACTGGCCATTGGGCTCTTTATACTTGCGCTCTGCCCTGGAGGCACCACATCCAATTTGTACAGCCTTTTGGCCAAAGCGGATGTTGGCCTTTCCATTTCCTTGACGACTGTCGTCGGGTTTATGACACCTTTTACCATTCCCGTTCTGGGAAACTGGGCTATCCACACCTACTCCGATGAAAAAGCTTACTTCGAACTGCCCATCATCGCTACATGGTTGCAGTTAATGGTCATCACTGTCGTCCCAGTGATCACTGGAATGGCCATCAGAAAAAAATGGCCAGCATTTACCCAAAAAGCAGAGCGTTATGTGAACAAGCTTTCCGTATCCGTTCTGGCAATTGTCGTTATTGCCATTCTGGCTGACCTGGGGGAAACCGTGCTGACTTATCTTCTGCAGGCAGGGCCCGCCTCTCTGGTGCTCAACATTTCTACCATGATGCTGGGCTACCTGGCTGGAAAATGGCTCACCCATAATGAGTCCCAGGCAAGAACTATTTGCCTGGAGGTGGGTATTCAAAACGGAACACTGGCCATACTGATTACCACGACGCTGCTCCATAACTCTGTAATGTCCATTGGACCCAGCGTCTACAGTCTTTTAATGTTTGTTTCTGCCTCTTTGTTTACTTTTATGGTGTTACGAAAAGACAGGTTGCACTCCACAGCGACAACCGCATGAAGGTAAATTTTAATCGGGGTAGAAACTATCTCTTATTTTGCCCATAAATAAAAACCCCAGTCGATTGCTCGACTGGGGTTTTTCAGCCTTGAGCGAACCCAAGGTAAATAGTGGTGCCTGGCGATGACCTACTTTGTTCGTATCGTCATGATACTCACCCCTCCGGGGCCTGCCTGAAGGCAGTCCAAATTTGATCCCGTCAAATTTGTCACATGGGTAGCTGCGCTACCTGTCCATGATCGGAACATTAACCCATGACCCAACCAGTAATAAAAAAGCCCGATCAGTTTCCTGATCGGGCTTTTTTATTAAGTGCCTGGCGATGACCTACTCTCACATGGGGAAACCCCACACTACCATCGGCGATCCGTCATTTCACTACTGAGTTCGGGATGGGATCAGGTGGTTCTAACGCTCTATGGTCGCCAGGCGAAACTTTAACAAGAGAAACCTATTTCTCTCGTCTGGAATCCGGTAATTAAGCTGTTTTCTTGCTTCACACTCTTGCGTATGGCTTCAACTGACAACCGGTCTCTGACCTCTGTCAACTGATTTCTAAATCGCTTTGGCGTTATATGGTCAAGCCGCACGAGTCATTAGTATTGGTTAGCTCAATGCCTCACAGCACTTACACACCCAACCTATCAACGTCATAGTCTTTAACGGCTCTTCAGGGACCTCTAA
>NZ_JBLYZI010000081.1:0-26928 GCF_057680865.1 Endozoicomonas sp. Z74 | reverse complement strand
GTCCGGGATCAGAGGCCTTGCCTGGTAACATGTCTTTGATCCGATCCCATTGATCATCTTTGAGTACTGTGCGAGCCATAGCAAACCAAATTCACATACTTTAGCTCACTATCAGCTGCCTTTCCGGTCTGGTTTCCAGCAATATGATTGAACGGTTAGATGATAACGCCGCCTAGAGAAAAACAAAAGATTCAGTGGTGTGGTTTTACCCATAAGGGAGAAGATACACGATGTGCTGGAGAGTTTTCCATTCCTGCTGGTGGCCAGGGCGAAGAAGTAACCGTTGTTTTTTCCGGGGTTTTTGATGGGCACATAGGGAAAGAAGCGTCCCAGCTGGTCAGTGAACAGCTGGGGAATCAATTGCAATACTGGCTGGAGCAGAGCTGTAGGGAAAAGATAGGGGCTCCTGAGGTTTACTTTGCTCTTACTAAAACGTTTCGTTGCTTGAGGGACAAGGTTAAAGCAGAGGTTGAAAAACTGGAGCATGGCCATCGATCTGGGCAGTTGCAAAATGGCAGGGGAACAACGGCCAACCTGATGGTCAAAATAAAGGATGACATCTACTTTGCCAATGCCGGTGATTCAAGAGCGCTCGTTATTACTAAGCCAAGTGGAAGCGTTCTTCAGGTTACCGAGGATGCCCGGTGCAATTTGAGTAAATATCAACAAATGGTGAAAGAGCGGGGTGGTTTTATAGCTCCACGGTGGAGAACCCGTGGTGACTTTGTTAATGGTGAGCTAACTAATCCAGCTTCTATAGGACATTATTATCTACGCGAGAATCATTTTTCAGGTGATCGCAGGTTTGGTGAAGTGGTATCTCCAGACCCAGTGATCACCTATGTCAATGCAAAAGATGTATCGGCAGTTATTCAGGCGACCGATGGCTTGTGGGGCATGGCCAGTTCTGATCAGGTCGGTGCCTGGTTTAAGGCGATTCCTGCAAAGGAACTGGATCACACAAAGATCCACAGCCTGGTGGGTAAGGCACACGCTGCATGGAAAGAGACCTCTCAGTCAGGGCAGATGGATGATATTACCGTCCAGGTCACTTTGATGGACAGTTCCACCCAGGAAAGGGTCTGATTGTCCGCTCAACGGATTAAAGAAAAGGCGGCTTGTGCTCTGGTGAGCCCAGCCGCTTTCTACTTAGCACTTCCCTGGGGTCAGGACTGACTTTTGGTCACGGAAAGCAGGCGGATTTCCTTGATGATCACCCGGTCTCTGGTGGTGACAAAATCACTGCTCTGGGTGAACAGTTTGATTTCGGCATCTACCGCTTCGCGCAATCGCACCCGGCCAGCAGGCTCACCCTTCAGATTAATTCTGGGAGCCCCTGGTTTGATGTTTTCCAGATACCGTTCCATGGTGGTGAAAAAGCGCAGGGCAATGGGGATGATGAAGTCCGGTAACAGGTTAGCGGCTTCCATCTCTTTGTGAATCCCGATTTTCAGAGGCTTTGGAGAGGAAACATTGAAGGCTTCTGGCCAGAGAATACGAACCAGCCGGAGCGCTTCGGTGTTCATGACATCGCTTTTGGGGCGGCTTTCCAGCCGGGTGAGTATTTTTCTGGCTTCTTCCGGAAGATGGCTGTAATCGCCCTCGGAGAACGTATTTTCAGGATGGGGGGCAGTGGGTGTTTCCAGTTCCTGGCTTTTTTCTCTGGACTCAGGGCTGCTGGCCCTGGACTCCAGGCGTTCTGTCAGCTCAAGGCTTTGGTCAGAAGTACTGCTTTTTGCTGATGTCATGGACTGCGTTGCTCACATAACCCGGGTTATATTGAATGATCCCTCAGTCAGTAGATAAGCCTCCCTGGCTGTCGGGAGCTCTATAATGACGGATTCAAGGCTATTGGGAAAGTCTGTTTTGTGCGGGAGGGTTTCACAACAGGTGATCCGAAGGTAAGGATTTGTCGTAATGATCAAAGTTAATGTAACCTCTGGAATGCTCAGGAAAATATCACGACCAATAATAGACTGAGGTAACGCTATGACCGAATGTGATGGTTCTCAACAGCAACCTGAGAAGGTCAAAAGTCGGAGGCAGTTCCTCCGCCTGGCTGCGGCTACTGCATTGATTCCCCTGCTGACTATCCGCTCCCAAACAGCGGAGGCCGCTCCTTTGCCAGCGCTAGAGGAATCCGATCCCACTGCAACGGCTCTTCTTTATAAGAAAACTCAGGAGGAGGCAAAAAAGGTCGCAGGCTACAAACCAGGCAGCCAGTGCCAGAACTGTGCCCTTTATACCGCTGGTAACCAGGGGTGCAAACTGTTTCCAGGAAAATCCGTTGAGCCGGAGGGCTGGTGTAAAGTCTGGGCGCCCAAGCCCGGTTAGCGTCCGTTACAGGTCTTCCAGATGATCCAGACACCATTGCGCCCTTTTTAACAGGCTCGACTTGTCATCGTTGCTTTTCTTATCCCAGTTTTTATAGGCAAGAGAAATTCTGGGATTTTTCTCAAGCATTGGCCGGTGTCTGTCCATAAAGTGCCAGTAAAGGCTATTGAGGGGGCAGGCATCGGGCGTCTCTTTTTTTCTGACGTTATAGGTGCAGCCGGTGCAATAGTCACTCATTCTCTGGGTATAAAGGCCGCTGGCGGCATAAGGCTTTGATGCCACCATGCCGCCATCGGCGTACTGGCTCATCCCCCGTGTATTGGGCAGTTCAACCCACTGGATGGCATCCACATAAATGCCGAGATACCACTGGTCCACCTGGTCCGGATCAATCCCTGCCAGCAGACAGAAATTTCCGGTGACCATTAGTCGTTGAATATGGTGGGCGTAGGCGAACACCAGAGATTGGTCGATGGCCTGGTGCAGGCAGTTCATTTTCGTTTCACCGTTCCAGAACCATTCTGGCAGCGGGCGCCGGGCTTTCAGATGATTCAAGGTTTCATAGTGGGGCATATTGCTCCAGTAAACGCCCCTGATGTACTCACGCCAGCCGAGAATCTGCCGGATAAAACCTTCAACCTGGTTGATGGACAGGGTATCAGGGTCGTTTTCCCAGGTCTGGACCGCCTGGTCAATGACTTCCCCGGGGTTCAGCATTTTGGTGTTGAGTGCAAAAGAAAGTCTTGAGTGATAGAGGCTCCACTGGTGTTGACTGTGCTCTGTCATGGCATCCTGAAAGCGGCCAAAAAAAGGCAGGCACTGTTTACAGAAGAAGTTCAGCAGGTGCAGGGATTGTTGGCGGGTTACGGGCCAGGGGAGTGTCTTTCCTGTCTTTCCGAGGGTATCCACCTTGTGGTGGCTCAGACGTTTGAGTACTCCACTGACTGGGTTAGCAAACACCAGGGGCTCAGGAATGTGTGCGAGGTCAGAGGGTTTGAATTTATGGCGGTTGTCGGCATCAAAATTCCATCGGCCCCCAACAGGCTGGTTCTCATCCATCAATATATTGTGTTGCCGACGCATTTTCCGATAAAACGTTTCCATTCGTCCGGGTTTCCCTGGGGGAAACCATTTTGACATTGTCTCCCAGGGCACCAGAAAGTGTTCACTGTCGTATTCAGTGACCTGAATATTGTCTCCCGGTTTGAAGGCCTGCAGTTGTTTCAGCAAGCGGTATTCATCCGGCCGCTGATATTCAAAATGCGCTATGGAGTGGCTCTGGCAGAGGTGACGCAGAAGGTCTGGAAGATCTGAAAAGCGTGCTGTCTGGTCCAGATTCAGGTGGATCACTTGATGACCGGCCTGCCTCAGGGTATCTGCGAACTGCTCCATGGCCAGGAAAAAACCACAGATTTTTTGAATATGGTGTCTGACATAGCCTGTTTCCTGAAGCAGTTCAGCCATCACATACAGGCATTGTTCATCGGGTTCTTGATACCAGCTGTGGCGGTCATTGAGCTGGTCGCCAAGCACCAGCCGGAGTTTGTTAAAGCGTTGTTTGTTTTTCATTGGTCCGCTCTTGGGCTATGGCCGCGTACCTCTTATTCATACTATGTCTATACGTCAGAGAAAAGCATCTGGTTGTCAGTGACTGGGCTGGGTTTTATGATGGGGTTCGACAGTCAGGGGGTTGTGAAAGCAAGCTCCAGCAGAATCACATAAAAAGAACGATAAAATGAACACTGTGGATTCAAAAATTATTCTGATTACGGGCGGAGCCCAGGGCATTGGACGTTTACTGGCAGAAAGAGCCGTTGATGAAAATGCCCAGGTCATTCTGTGGGATATCAATGCCGAAACATTGGCAACCACAGCCCAGGCACTCAAGCTTCGTGGAGGTCAGGTCTGGACCTGCCAGGTGGATCTGTCTTCGGTGGAATCTATTGAACGTGCGGCACGGGAGACGCTGGAACAGTTCAGATACATTGATATTCTGTTTAATAATGCCGGCATTGTGGTTGGGAAGGATTTTTCCGAACACAGCGCCCTGGATATAGAAAAGACGATGGCCGTGAACACCCTGGCTCCCATGCATGTTGCCAGAGCCTTTTTGCCTGCCATGACCCCAAGGCCGGAAACCCGCATTGTGAATATCGCCTCAGCGGCCGGTCTGGTTCCCAATCCGAAAATGTCGGTTTATGCCGCCAGTAAGTGGGCGGTTATTGGCTGGTCTGAATCCCTGCGTCTGGAGATCGAGCGGGAAGGGGGAGGGCTGAAAGTGACAACCGTCACCCCCAGTTATATTGATACCGGGATGTTTGATGGTGTTAAAGCACCATTGCTGACGCCATTAATCAAGCCAGAAAAAATGGCCGATGCCATCTGGCAGGGAATGAAAAAGGGCAAGGTCTATGTCAGGGCGCCCAAAATTGTAGGACTGGTGCCGTTTTTCCGGGGGATTATGCCTGCCCGGTTATTTGATCTGCTGTGTGGGAAAGGCTTGCGTATTTACAGCAGTATGAACGAGTTCAAGGGGCATACATCCACTCGACCTGCCGCAGAGCAGTGACGTGTAGCGGTTATATCGAAATCATATGATTATCCCAGTGGCATTCAGGGTAGTGAATCTGACTGCTCTGGCTGGCTTGGCCTTTATTACAGTTCAGAACCCTGATTTCACCAAGACCGTTGCTGACAGCGAGCTGTTGTTGATTCAAGACCGCCAGCCCTGCACAGTCCCTGCAGTGTAGCAGTGATTTCATCTCTCCTGACCGGGCGTTGATCAGGCCAATACGGTTCCCTCGGGGAGAGGTGACCGCAATGGTACTGACTTCAGGCATTATGGCCACGCTGGCAATATAGCCATTAAGAGCAAGCCATTGTTCAGGCAAGGCTTTAATGGGTTGAATCGGTTGTCCCAGGCGGTGGGTGAACACCAGGGGGAGAGCCTCATCATTTTCTCCCTGGTACTGCATGCCCGCAACGACCAGGCCATTATCTGCAACGTCAAGGTGCCGGATACTGAGTCGGGGGTCAATAAACGACTGTTGATCAATGATCTGGCCATTGGTGGCGTTCAGGTAAATCAGTTTCGGAGCCAGGGTATCCGGGTTAAGTGTTTTTCTGCCGGTATCCGGGTGAGTCTGGATACCACCAACAGCGATCACCAGGGTTTTGCCATCGGGCAGGATCTGAATGTCATGAGGACCCGGTGCTGGCAGTAACCACTCTCCTGCGCGGCGGAAATGGTTTTGGGCATCATAAATGCCGATCACCCCACTGAGCGATGCCATATGGTTTTCCGTGGTATACAGCCAGCGACCATCCGGGCTGAAGGTGCCATGCCCGTAATAATGACGCTGGTGTTCATGGGGCTGGACTCTGAATCGTTCAGGCTGGTCCCGGTTAATAATGTAGAACTGTGAGCCCGGGCGCCGGTCAAAGGCAATGATCTCGGAGCTTCCCGGGCGCTGGACAACATCATGGGCCCGGTGGGGCAGTTTTATAACGGTTTCGTTGACCCGGATGGGGTCAAATAATCGCAAGCTGTATTGTCCGTCAGAGTTTTTAGCCGCACTGACCAGGGTTTTATTGCTCTGGCTTGAGCAGCCACTGCCAATAAAAGAAACTCCCGCCAGAACCAGGCCGTTTTTCAGAATATCCCTGCGGAACATTTTAATCCCCATCGCTGGCATTGAAGCCAAGAGTCACGTTCATCTGACGGGCAGTGGTCACTACCTGTGAGCTGAGGCGATCAAGGTTTTGCTGGAGCTGTTGCAGCGCAACGACTTTTTTCTGGTTGAACGTTTCTTTGAAGCCTGGAGGCAACTGCTGAAGAGCATTGATGGGGCTATTCAAGTCTGTGGAGAGCTTCCTCCAGAGTGCCTGGTGGCCGACCTCTGGGGCCAGACTTTCGGCCAGGCTCACCAGAGATCCCATGGCCATCAGTGAAGTCTGAATATTCTCAAGGGATTGCTGGCTTCGCCAGGATTCAGCCATGAACAGGTTGGGAGGTGTCCGGCCGATGGGTAACGCCAGCTTTCGTTTAAGGCGGGACAGCTGGCTGTCCAGGCTGTTCAACAGCCAGCCATCAAAGCCGAGAGGCATTTCGTTTTTATCCGGAGACTTCTGCTCCATAGAGATCAGTTGCTGCTGAAAAGCCCCTCCTTTCTGCCAGCGTTGCTGCAGCTCTTCACTGTTGGCAAGCAGGGCTTTGGCATTTTCCTGAAGCAGCTGACAGTACTTTGAGGGACTCTGTTTCATGATAGTGCCTGCCTGAGCATCAAACAGCAGATACTCTGAGGCTGAGAGTCCCTGAAGGATAACGCTGTCGGATAAAATGGGAGGAGGTGCCGGGTGGTTGATCCGTTGTTGGATTTTTCGGCCCACGAGGTTTTTTTTGTCTGGCCAGAACTGAAAGCGCCAGCCTTCCATATCCTCTTCCAGCATCAGCTGGCTCACCGCTTCTGCCGACTGCCAGCTTAGCATGGTGTTCCGCCATTGCTCTTGAAGCTCGCCAAAGGCTTGCTGGTCAGGGAAACTGTGGGGATTGGCGCAAAAGAGGGCTGCAGCAGTGCCCAACTGTTCAGCCTGAGTGACCAGGTGCCCATAACGGGGTTGAATTTCGTCTTTGAGGAGCACCATCAAGGGGGAAGGCGCCTGTTTTCCCGAAAGCGACCGTTCACAGCCGGTTATACCGGGTAAGGCCATTACCACGATTGCCATGAATGCGACTGCGTGTCTATTTTTCTTCATAAGGATTCAACAAAATGGATCATCGCTGACCGGTCTTCTGAGGACAGTTCAAGCACCTTCTGCCGGGCACTTTCTGCTTCCCCCCCATGCCAGAGAATGGCTTCCATCAGGTTTCGGGCCCTGCCGTCATGGAGGAAGCCGGCTTGTTCATTGACGCTTTTTGAGTGCCCTATACCCCATAGTGGTGGTGTCCGCCACTCCCGGCCATTGGCCAGAAACTCTGGCCGGTTGTCTGCCAGCCCATCTCCCATATCGTGTAAAAGCAGGTCGGTGTATGGCCAGATAGTCTGTCTGGCCTGTTCCGGAGCCGCATCGGCTACTGTTGTGTAAGACGGGGTATGGCATGTAGAACAACCACTGTCGTGGAATAGCTGCTTGCCTTTAAGGACCTGATCATTCCTGGCATTTATCCTCACGGGGACGGCCAGGTTGCGGGAGTAAAACGTGACCTTTTGGAGAATATTGTCAGACACTTCCGGGTGTTCTCCAGTGGTCTGCTGCCAGCAGCTTTTCTGTGACGGTGTGCAGTTTTCACTCATGAACAGGGTACTGGTTAAGCCCATATCCCCTTTAAAAGCGGCGGCATTCTGCTGTTCCAGGGTTGGCTGGCCGGCTTTCCAGCCAAACCGGCCGATGACCAGTTTGTTCCGCTCCACATCCCATACCCGGTTGGCCCGGCCAGATATGCCATCGTCGTTCATGTCGCTGGGGTCTTCCTGGCTGAGCAGGTCCCTGGCTGAAATGGCCTCCAACAGGCCCAGGCCGATCATGGGCGGGGCAACACGGGCAGACATCATGATCTGACCGGTGCCTTCAGAGGAGAGTGGGCCGAACCCCGGCTCTTCGATGGTGACGATGGGCTTTCGAAGCTCAATGGACTCTCCATCGTTAAACCGCACCCTCTGGTATTGGTAGCGGACTCGAACGCGGCCTTCCGGGATCCCTCCGGGCAAGGTGACATCCTGCAGCTGACCGCCATAGACCGGATGAGGCAGGGTCCCGCTGTGTTCCAATTGCTTCTTCTGTGAGGCTGTGGTTGCTGGAATACTCAGCCGCACCAGC
This sequence comes from Endozoicomonas sp. Z74, assembly GCF_057680865.1. Classification (NCBI taxonomy): domain Bacteria; kingdom Pseudomonadati; phylum Pseudomonadota; class Gammaproteobacteria; order Oceanospirillales; family Endozoicomonadaceae; genus Endozoicomonas; species Endozoicomonas sp. Z74. Next base: position 18,777 of record NZ_JBLYZI010000081.1, on the reverse strand, counting down.
ATGGAGACGCGGTTGAACTCGCCGTCATCAGGAGCATGCCCCCTGCCATCCTTGATATGGCAGTTCTGGCAGGCATTGGTATTGAACAGTGGCCCCAGGCCGTCCCTGGCTGCGGTACTGGCCGGTGCAGCCACCCAGGGGTTGCGGAAAAAGCTGTTACCGACACTGAAATCCAGGCGACGGCTGACCGCCATATTGGCAGAAGGCAGGGAGAAAGCGTTGCGACCTGATACGGTCACTGAGGCATCCCCTGCCGGGCGTTCTTCCCCGGGCTCGTAACTGACCTTTTCCGTTTTTCCACAGCCTGACAGCCCCGCTCCCAGAAGCAGGGCAAGCCAGGGAATGCTTAAGTGCTTTTTCATGAATTTTCCATGGCCAATCACGATCATTAAAACTGGTGATCGGCATTATCCGGGTTCAGCTGCTGGATACCCACCAGTGCAGCGACCTGTTCAATGGCGCTGGTCTGGGCAACCAGTGAGCCAATGGCGGATTGCACCAGAGCATTGCCTTCAGGGTTACTGGCGGCGATCAGCTGGTCGAAGGCGGTGTTATTGTGCTCCGCGGATTCTACCAGTTTCTGCAGTTCTTCCCGGCTTTTATCAAAGTGGCCGATGATGGAGATGGCCTCTTCCTGATTCAGGGTGGTCACCAGTTCTGCCAGGCTTGGCCCGGTGATGACGTCACCGTTCACGCGCTGGTACTGGCCGGTGTAGACATTCCGGATTCCCTGGTTGTTATAAAAATGAGAGTAGTGGGTGTTGTCACTGAAGCAGTCATGCTCATCTTCGGTGGAGTTGGCTTCAAGGGCGACTTTCATGCGCTCTCCAGCCAGTTCTCCCAGAGACAGGCTGCCCATGCCAAACAGCATTTTGCGAAAGCCCTGGTCGGTAGGCTCTGTAACCAGTGTCGCACGGTAATTGTCGTTTTTATCCGGTTGCCATTGACCGGTCATGAACTCAAGATCGTTGATCAGCAGGTCTACCGTGGTCAGCAGGTATTGCCCACGGCGCTCGCAGTGGCCTCCGGTACAGGCGTTGCCCCTGGCGAAGTCAGTGGCAGGGCGACTCCCGGCACCGGGCCCGGTGCCATTGAGGTCCTGTCCCCACAACAGAAATTCTATGGCGTGATACCCCGTGGCAACATTGGCTTCGCTGCCTCCCAGTTCGTTCAGGTCTGCCAGTATTTCCGGGGTCAGCTGGGCCAGATCCAGTGTTTCACCCCCAAAGTTTAACCGGGCATTACCGACAATATTGGCCAGGGCGCCGTCATTACCCATTTCAAAGTCATACTGGCTGGACTGTACGTAATCGATCAGGCCTTCATCCAGAGGCCAGGCGTTAAGTTGTCCTTCCCAGTTATCGACCACGGGGTTACCGAATCGGAACACTTCACTTTGCTGGTAGGGAACCCGGGCGGCTTTCCAGGCGGCCTTTGCCTGATCAAGGGTTTTCTCTGAGGGGTTGGCCACCAGCTCGGCACTGGCTTTTTTCAATGCTGTGGCGGTGGTCAGAGCATCTTCATAGGTGGCCAGGGCGACATCGGCGTAATGATTGATAATCGCACGGGCTTTTTCCGGATAAACAGGAGAGCCGGGCTCCGCAGACGACTCGATGACAGGACTATTCTGGGAATCTGACGTCAGTTGTTCGTTATTGCTGTTGTTGCAGCCTGTCAGTAAGGCAGAAATAACGATGGCTGAGCTGGCCAGAGAGAGTGAAAGGGTATGGTTCATTCTGAAGGCCCTCCAAGGCTTTTATTGATCTAAGTCAATCGTTGTTGAGCGCATTATAATGAGAATGATTCTTATTACAAGGTGTTTGTTGATGATGTCATTCCGGCATTTGAATCTACTGGCATTAGTTATACTCACTGTTGCTCTTTCTTCAGCTTGCTCTGCTTTGAACGGAAGGTGTTACCAGTGAAAGATAGGTCTTTGTATCAGGGGGTTTTCAGATCAGTGTCTGTCATGGCTTTATGCTTATGCTGGAATGCCTGGGGACAGTTTGTTGTGGTCGATTTTGCCGGACGGGATGATGAGGCCACGGGTATTATTTTCAATGGTACGGATATTATTCTGGCAGGAACTTCCCGCTGGAATAATAAAAGTGCCGATATTGTTTTTACCACCATGGATCGCTCAGGATCAAGTTTGTCCAAACTGTTTGTACGAAAAGACGCCCCTGTTGAGTCGCTCTGTCAGTCCACCCTGTATTCCAAAGATTCCAGAAAATTGTTTATTCTCAGTGAAAAACAACAGGAGCCTGCTTTCCAGGTAAAGCTGGCTTGCCTGTCTAAGGGGTGTCTTCATGAGAGTCAAACATTTGATCTACCCCTGAACGAGCCTATTTATGAACATCGAGCCCATAGGGAGTGTCACTGGAATAATAAGAAACTGTTCTCGTCTGGTGATTCATTATTACTGGTTGGCGTTTATGAAAACTGGATGCCAGGTGAACCGCAGTCTTTTCTATTGAAGAACAAGGTGGTGAAGATGACCTTTTCAGCAGAAAGTCTGGATCGTTTTGAAAGAGTGGAACTCAGTAATTGTTCGAACCACCTGTCAAATGAATTTGAAGTGGCTGATATGCTCATTCACGAGAAGACTCTTTTTATTGGGGGGGCTTTGCAGGGGGATTTTGCTTTTATTGCTTGCAATCTGGTGGATGGAACAGAAAAGGCTGAGTTTGGAAAAGACGGTCTTCTGTTGTCAGGAGTCCAGGGGTGGCATGATCATATGAGTGTTATTTTAGAGGATGGTTTTAATCTGTACGGGGTGGGAACATCGATAAACCCTCGTGGGGAAGAGAGATTAGTCATTGCCAAATTGTATAGGTCGGGTCACCCGGATTGGGGGTTTGGGGATGATGGGGTGAAGGTTTATGATGAGTTGCCTGCTGGAGTGAGCGTGGTTGCTTCTGTAATACATGGTTTACATCATAGTAGAATAAATGGGGTCGACCAGATCGGTGAGGGGTTTATCATAATACTTTTGAAGAGCAGGGAAGCACTTGATGGAAGTCATTATTACCTGGCGTCAATCCAGTTGGATGGGACGATCAATCGTCACGTTAATGATACTGGCTGGATTCGTATTGATATTGATGAAGAGACTATTGAGATACATACGATTGCCTGTCACCCTGATGGTTTTTACTTGCTTGCAGGCAATATTCTCACTGAACATGATGAAGTGGATTGGGATTTCCTGGTAATGGCAGTCAATCCTGACGGCACATGGCGAGATGACTTTGGTGTTGATGGTGTGGGGCTTAAGTCAGAATTAAACCGGTATGTCCGGGATCGTATGAAGAATGGCGAAAGATTCTCAAAGCCACCTTATAATTTCATCAGTATTGCTTCAAAAGACTGCAGCAAAGTCATTTTACCGCTCACTCGAAAAGACCATGTGGATTATTGTTCCAATATGACCAGTATGTTGTGGGAGTACAAAACAGATGTTCAGAATAACCCTCCTGATTGGGCCTGGACCAGAAGGTGGATATTGAGAGCTCTTGTAGACTGTGACTGTCGAATGTTTACCCTGGAAGAATATGAACCTGAGCTTATATTGGTTCCCGATCCTAGAACCGTTATACAGACAACCCCAGCTAACATTGATGAAAACAATACCGAACAGCGGGGCTCATCGATAGAGCCCTTAAAGGTAGCTATTGGGGGCTCAGTGGCCGTTATTCTGGTTTCAGGTGCGTCAGTCTATATTTACTACCGCTGGCAACAAAAGCGAAGGGCTCAGCTGGATGGAAGCCCCTCGGAGATGGTACATCTGGAATAGGATAACTGAGTTAAGGAAATACCTTCTGAATTAATGACTGGTCGTCAGCCGGTGTGCCCATTTTTCCTTGGCGGCCAGCTGCATATCTTCCACTTCATCACTTTCATCCACGATCTCGCGGCCCAGCAGGGTTTCGATCATGTCTTCCAGGGTGACGATACCGCGGATATCGCCGTATTCGGTGACGACAATGGCGATATGACTGCGTTTTTCCAGCAGGGTGGCCATCAGCTTGGGAAGGGACTCTTTCTCAAGTACTGCGATGATGGGGCGTTTCAGTTTTTCCAGGGTGGTACTGTTCCCTTCCTGCATATGCGACAGCAATATGTCATTTTTCATTACAAAGCCGTTGATGTCGTCAGGGTCCTCCCCGTAAACCGGAATCCTGGAAAAGCCACTGCCGGAATACTCCTTCATATAGGTTTCAGTGGTCAGATTCTGGGGCAGGGAAAACAGTACTGACCGGGGAGTCATGATTTCCACAATCTGAAGATCCCTGAAGCGTAGCATGTTTTTCATCAGCTCCGATTCGGTTCCCTGCAGAGCGCCTTCCTGGTGGCCAAGATCGGCCATGGCACGGATTTCATCCCGAAGATAAGGGTTGGTTTTGTCCTTTGGGGTCAGTTTTCGGGTAAGCAGCTCTGTCACCCAGATTAACGGTAGCAGCAGTTTGATCATTAACCTCACACCTACAGCCATAACCGGTGTCAGGGGTTGCCACCAGGTGGCGCCGATGGTTTTTGGAATGATTTCAGACAGCAGCAGGATAACCAGGGTTAATGCGGCTGAGAATATACCGATATAAGCGTCTCCAAAGACTTTAGCTGCCTGGGCACCCGCACCTGCCGCACCGATGGTGTGGGCAATGGTATTCAGAGTCAGGATAGCTGCCAGGGGACGATCCACATGATCATGAAGCTCCCGGACAAGGGCTGCCCATCGGCTGTTTTTCTGCTCCAGGCTGACCACATAGGCTGGAGATATGCTCAAGAGAACGGCTTCAAAGACCGAGCAAATAAAGGATACCGCAACGGCAACCAGTACATACGCAACAAGCGTAACCACAAAAGGCTCCACAGGTGAACAAGGGGAGATTATTTTAGCTTGAGAAAATATCTGTGGCGATCAATATTAACGAATATTACACAGCGGGTTATAGCTATTTCAGCCAGGGATTGTCCCCTAAGCTCCACAGAGGAGATTGGTCATTGGGCGTGCCGTTGTAATTGATGGTAATTTCATCATTGGCAAGAATCTTACGAATGGCAACAAACTCTATAAGCTGCTGATCCTGGCGGGGTATATAGATGGCGTTGGGCGTATAAGAATGGTTATAAATAGAACCCAGCCCAAGCGCCAAAGCTCCCTGATCCTGATGTTTACCCCAAGAGAAGTAGTAATTATAGAGCACAGTGACTTCAAGGTATTCAACGTCGTCTTTGGGGATTTCCAGAACCGGGCAGCGCTCGATCAGCTGATTTCTTTCTATTTTCTGGTCGGTAAATACACCTCTGCCTTTACCATTGCTGCTGGCAATATAAAGCATGGTGCGCAAAGCTCAATGGGGCGTCTCCCAAGCATACAGGCTGCATGAAGGGCTTACCACCCATCAAGGTAGTCGGCAATAACATCCCGGTTTTTATCGGAGTGGCGATAACAGTTGCTTCTGACTGGCAGGCTGATTGGATAGACGGTGGTTTCACACCACCAGCCATTGTAAAGGACTTCAGAGTGCTCATGGCGGCCATTGAACATATGACTCAGTTCATGGCCCACTACCTGATAACCGTTATTCGAGGCGATGGCATATTGTCCTCCGATATAGGCAAGCCCAAGATAGAGCCAGTTAAGCTGGTATTCGGTAACCAGCATGAACTTGGTATGAAAATAACTGCCCCATAGATTGTGCTGGTCCCGATATTTTTCGATCAGCCTGGCCAGCTTACTCAGCTTTTTACTCGGGTCACCCAGATAGCTGAAATAATTGAAGCTCTGTATTTCGGGGGCGGTCCTGAAATCGATGACAATTTCACTGAACAGGTGGGGGCGGCCCTTATCTCTTTGGCGCTGATTGATCAGGTTCATTTCATTGACCCACCAGCCAAACAGTTCCTGGGTAATCTTGCTGACGCTGTCTTTGAGGTCATTGTGCTTGAATACATAGATGTGAAGGCGTCTGTTTCCCTTGTTGGCAAATGACCCCTGAATGCCAGGACGACCGGTGAACTCTTCAGGGCTAGTCAGCTCTATATCAAGGGGTTGATTCCTGTGTTGTTCACTTCGCTCTGGCTGTGTCTGAAGCCGTTCTTCCCTGGCCTCATTTTCATTGAAACGAACTTGGTAGTGGACGAGCTGGTCTTCCACAACATCCCGGCGATTGAGCATCAGAGTGTCATTCTCCATGGCCAGAATGGCGGGCTGATCGTCCACTTCTGCCTGGTAGAGCAACAGTTCGGTGTCTTTTCCATCCTTAAGTGTTCTTACGGGCAAAGGCTCCAGAAGCGTTACCATTTTTGAATCGCCGCTCGCCTGATAGCGAAACTTTATGCTTCCGTCTGAGGGAGCGCCTGCCGTTTGCAGGCTGACGGTTGCAGGTGTTTTCAGGTGGGCCATGATTTTTTGAAGGCCGTCCTCTTCAAGGGAAAGCCCATCTGCCTGTGACACTATTGAAATGGTCAGTAGTGCCAGTCCTACTGGTTTTGACAAGCTTCTGATGTTTTTCATTGGAACCCTCCATGGTCAGTCTGGTAGTCGGCCGCAAGAGGGAATTCTTTTATTGCCTGAAGATGTGTATAACCCGTGACTGCATATAGAAACGGCGGTTATATTGCTGGTGATGACTGATTGAATGTCAGACCAGCAAACTGCAAATGGGGGAGAGGTTATGTTGTTACAGTTCCTGCGGGATCTTCATGCCATGCACTGGGCACCCAAACTGATTCTGGCCCTGGTTGTGCTGAAGACGGTTTCTGTGATGATCAGGGAGGCTCAGCTTTTATAAGGGGGCATTGATTGTTCCGGGTGATTTATAGGGTTGTTAACACTGGCCTCTCGTCTACTTTTATACCCTTGTTGGTGTTTCCACAGAGGCCGTCACCTTATGTACAGGTTGTTGATTCTCGCCTGCCTGATTCTAGCCGGGCATGTTCATGCTGCTCCCCGAGTGGTTCTGGTCACCGGTGCTTCCCAGGGGATTGGCAGGGAGACCGTGCTGCAACTTTCATCTGAGCCGGACAAGTTCAAGGTGTACGGCACTTATTTCAGAAAACCGGTGAGGGCCGGGGACTTCCCGGGGGTCACCTTTCTGGCACTGGACCAGACCGACCCGCAATCGATCAGCAGGGTGGTTGCAGAGATAAAATCAAGGGAAAAGCGTCTGGATGTGCTGGTCAACAACGCCGGTATCGGTGTTTATGGTCCCCTTGAAGCTCTGTCGTCACAGGATATCCAGACTCAATTCCAGGCTAACCTGGTGGGACCGGTGATATTAATGAAAGAGGTTTTACCCTTGATGCGGGCCAACCGCTATGGGCGACTGATTAATGTCTCTTCTACGGCGGGTGCCGTAGGTTTACCGTTTATGGATGTCTACTCCGGGTCTAAATTTGGGCTGGAAGGCACTTGTGCCGCCCTGGCCGGGTACGTGGGAAGGCTGGGGGATGGAGCGGATATTCACTGCCGGGTGATTGAGCCTGGCTATACTCGAACGGCCTTCCGCAGAAACTCCATCCAGCCTATGAAGGTACCTGCGGTCTACCGGAAAATATGGCCACAGTTCCTGGAAACCCTGGACGAACGGCTGGCTAAAGGTCAACCTCCAAGAGAGGTGGCCCTGGTGATTCGTGAGATGATCAACGACCCTTCACCTGTCCCCTTCCGTGTGCAACCGAATCCGGTGAGAAAAGCCTTTTTACGGGATGAACAGAAAGTGGATATCAGTGGCGATTCACTGGTGGTAAAAAAATCACCGGAGCAGTTGTACCCGGGAGCTGGCCGGTGATTCAGGTTGCTTTGGTTCGGTGAGTTCAAAGAGGGCTTTCAATGGGCAAGCACAACAGGAAAAAAGTGATTCTGGTTACTGGAGCCTCCCGCGGCATCGGGCGGTCACTGGTTGAGTTGCTGGCATCGCGGCTGGACGATTTCCAGGTTTATGGCACTTACCATTCCACTTTTGTGGAGGATGGGGAAGTTTCTGGTGTCAGGTTTCTGCCTATGGATCAGGCCTCTTATGACTCTATCTGCAATGTGGTGCAAACCATTTACTCCAGGGAACAGCGTCTGGATATGCTGGTGAATAATGCCGGTATTGGGATCTATGGGCCGCTTGAGGCGCTGAGCGCTGCTGCTATTCGGAGGCAGTTTCAGGTTAATGTGGAAGGGCCTTTATTGTTGATGAAGAAAGTTTTGCCCCTGATGAGAGCCAACCGGTTTGGGCGCATTATTAATGTGTCGTCCATTGCTGGCCTGGTTGCGATTCCTTTTATGGATATTTATTGTGGATCCAAGTTTGCCCTTGAAGGCGTCACTGCTGCCGTTCAGGGTTATGTGGGTTTGATGGGGGATGGTGCAGATATTCAGTGCCATGTGGTTGAACCGGGATATACGGATACGGAGTTTCGTGAGAGAGCGGCTTCGCCGTCAGCTATACCAGATATATATATTGATTCATGGCAGCGTTTCAGCAAGCTGCAGGATGATGGGCTGGCTGATGCTCAGCCAGCTCTTGAAGTTGCCCAGGTGATTCTGAAAATGCTGGAGACTACTGATAAAAAGGAGAAAAAGTCCCCCTTCCGGTGGCAGACTCACGATAAGCGCCGTGCCTTTCTGGAGGGCAGGGGGGTGGATACCAACGGTGCCTCAATTGTTATTCCTGATGACCATACCCCTATTGGGCGCAAGTGGAACTGAATACCGGCTGACTGCCTGGCTATCGTTTTCGTCGATAGTGGCTCTGTACCAGGGCATTCAGTAATACCTCTGTACTGACATGTTCAAAGGTCAATGACTCGACAAGTGAACCAAACAGGGGAACACCTCCTCCCAGAATAACGGGTATCTGGGTAATAACCAGCTCATCAATCCGGTCTTCTGACAGAAACGATTGAATGGTTTTGCCTCCATCAATATAAAGCCTTTGAAAGCCCTGCTGATGAAGAGTGTTCACCACGTTTTCGAGAGAGCCCTTTATCAGGTGAACTTTATTCTGAAAGCCTTCAGGAATGGACTGCATGGAAGAACTCAGAACAAAGACTGGCTTACTGTAAGGCCACTGACCCTCAAAGCCTCTAACGGTATCAAAGGTGTTACGGCCCATGACCAGGGCATCAATACTGGCCATGAAACGATTAAATCCGAGGTCATTGTTATCAGGGGCAGCCGTCTGGTGCAGCCAGTCCAGTCCTCCTTCAGAGTCAGCAATATAGCCGTCAAGGCTGGTGGCTATATAGACAATATTAGTCATGCTTTTCTGACCTAAGAGTAAATGAAAATCTAAATACGAGTTTACAGGTGACCTGAAGTGCAAGGGTTAAGGCATGATCTTGCACTTGAAAAAGATAAACTGTGGATTTCGGGACAAGTGGTGAAACTTGCCTGAATCGATGCCCTCCATGCTGGCGGATGGCTTTCCTTCGTAGAGGTCAGCCACATAAAGCCCGGCATTTGAAAGGCTGGTGAACAGCTCACTCAGTGGACGTCGGTAAAATTGAACTTCCACTGGCTGGCCGATGGTGTCCCACTGCTCGACGATCAGCTCTCTTTTGAAATAACTACTGGATGGGGAAGGTTCATAATCAAGCATGGGGTGATGGGTTGAAAAAACAAAAGAACCGTCGTTTTTTAAGACGCGCTTGATATCCGCCAGTATGAGCGACCAGTCTTCAATATAGTGGAGGGTTAATGGGCAGATCACCAGGTCAAAAGTATTGTCCTGCTCCTCAGGCAGGCCCTCACTCAAGTCCTGGGTGTAACAAGTCACTGCGTCCCTGAATCGCTCTGATACCCGGGCAATCATTTCGGAAGAACGGTCAACCCCGGTGACCTGGGCCCCCTGATCCAGAAAATGCTCAATGTACATGCCTGGCCCACAGCCAAGATCCAGGACGCGAAGGCCTTTGAGTTCAGGAAGCATGGACAACAGTGACGGGCGTTCAAGGTGAGCATTGTAAATGTTGTCAGAAATGGCGGTTTCGTATTCTCTGGCAAAGCGGCTGTACATCGGGGCAGTCATGGCGTTGCTGGTTCCGGCTTATGGTTATGGGGGCCAGATGTTACTGTCATGGCACCTGAAGCCTCAATGCGCATATTTACCTGTAAGGCCGTGAGTTTGGAGGCAGTCATTTGTATCTTGCCTGTTGACCAGCAAAAGCACGGTTTATAGGCGGGCAGCCTTGAGGTATAGTGTTGTGTTAATAATATTGATTCGCATTTAAGGTGTTCATGAGTAATCCGATAAAAATGGTCGAGGGTGAAGAGCTGGCAGCAATAGCCGACAACTGTCAGGTTCTGGTGGCTTCACAAAAGACATTAACGCTTTCTACCCTGTCGTCGGAGGGCAGGCCTGAAATCAGTTACACCCCTTATATAAAAGGGGAAGACGGTGTGTTTTATATTTTTGTCAGTGAACTGGCGCACCATACGCCTAATCTGCAGTCCAACCCCTTCTGCTCGGTTTTTTTTGCTGCGCCAGAGTCAGAAACACGCAATCTTTTTGCCAGGGAAAGGGTGTTTTACCACTGTGAGGTGCAGGAACTGCTCCGTGGAACCCCGGAGTGTGATCATCGTATCGACCAGATGGAGGCAGAGTTTGGCAACACCGTAGAGTTGCTTCGTGGTCTGCCTGACTTTCATCTTTTTGCACTCAAGCCTGTGGGTGGGCAATACACTGTTGGTTTTGGCAAGGCGTTTACCATTAATCCGGATGGTTCTCTGACGCATATTGTGATCGACAGGACAAAGTAGTGTGAAATGCCGTTAATGATTAAGGCTGAACCTATTCGCCATTCAGCCTTTTTATTATAGGAATTTCTTTTAGACTGGTAGCCCCAAAGCTCTCTATTGAGCCCGAAACTATAGGGATGGTGTTATGGCATATATTTTTCTTCTTCGGGTTTTGTCTTGAGAGTAGCCATCCCATAATTGTTCGGCCCTTCTGTGGGCCTCATCAGGATGAGCAAACTCTAAAACCATTGTTCGGGGTTGTTGCCACCAGTCTTCTCCTGACTCCCTTGCGGTAAGGCTGGTTAAGATATATGTTTTTTCTTCCCCATAGTAAATGGTAAAAAATTTTAACTTATAGCCATTCATGTAGTGCTGGTTTTGAAAACAATAGTTTTGATTGCTTGACTCAAATAAAAAAGCGATTGTTGCCCCTTGGTGGTCGTGGCTAAACGGAGAGTTGTTAAAGTCTGGAAATGTTTTTAATGGGGTTAAATTAAGCTGGTATTTTTGATTGGTGGCGACTGTATTACCTTCGGAATTTGTTTTAAGTGTGTATAATTTTGTATGGATTGGCTAAGGTTGCAGTATTCCTTGTCTTCAAATTGCTCGAACCATTCATCATCAAAGCAAGGGTTGATTCTGGGCGTGAAAAACTGCTGAATGGTCATTTCGAAATACTTATGCTCAGATAGCATTTGTATCAACCTGGCTGTGAAATGGCTTTTATCTGTCGTGCTGTTGCAAATTCTTACCTTTCCCTCAAGTGCATGTGGTTGTGATGGTGGATTGTTAAATGTATTTTCAGTGCTGTTTTTACTTAATGAATGAAAAAAATGTAAAATGTCATCATAAAGGTTGGGGTTGCTGAAGTCTGTGATCATGAATGATTGTGGTTCTTGGCAGTCTGTTGTTTCAGGCGTTCCTTTGGTCATGATTTTTTCTGACATCTTCTGGGTTATTTCAGGGCATAGTCGATCAATTTCCTGGTCAATAGAGGGTTCACCACACCACGCATGGACTGTTATGAAAAAACAGTTTGTTAGTCCGATGATACTTTTTTTCATGGGGACGGTTTCCTGTTTCCTGTTGGCTGTTTTTTTTAAAGTTGAAACGTAATTCTTTTCGCATTGAGTGACTGACTATAGCTACTAATAAAACTTTTTCATGGTGTGCAGACTATTACATAAGGTCCGGCGGTGACCGTTGTGGCTACTCTGGACTTGGCTGTTTATGACGAATCGTGCAATTCTCTAATTCATCGGTATGATGGTCGAGCGCATTTTCGTACAAAACGCTGAAGTTATTTTTGATCTGTAACGTTGCAAAGGTTGCTTAATGAGTGATGTGTCGGGTGACTACCACTTTATGGCAAGGGCCCTGAAGCTGGCCCGCAACGGCTGGTATACCACCATGCCAAACCCCAGAGTCGGGTGTGTCATTGTCGATCCTGATGGAAATATTGTGGGTGAAGGCTGGCACGAACGGGTCGGTGAACCCCATGCTGAGGTGCATGCCCTGCGGACTGCCGGTGATCGGGCCAGAGGCGCTACCGCTTTTGTCACCCTGGAACCCTGCAGTCATTTCGGCAGAACCCCTCCCTGTGCGGAAGCCCTGAAGGCGGCGGGGGTTGCCCGTGTTGTGGCGGCAGTACAGGATGCTAATCCTGAAGTCTCCGGCCGGGGTATGAAAATACTGGAAGAGGCGGGTATTGAAACCTGTTCCGGTGTGCTTGAGAAAGAAGCCAGTGCTCTGAATGAAGGTTTTTTCAAGCGCATGAAAACCGGCCACCCACTGGTCAGGGCCAAGCTGGCCATGAGCCTGGATGGCCGGACGGCTATGGCCAGTGGCGAATCCCAGTGGATCACTGGACCGGACGCCCGGGGTGAAGTTCAGAAGCTGCGGGCCGGAAGTTGCGCCATTGTCACCGGGGTGGGTTCCATTCTGGCGGATGATTCTTCCCTGACCCTGAGAGCCAGTGAGTTGCCGCTTCCCGATGCAGAGGTTATCTGCCAGCGACAGCCCCTGAGAGTGGTGCTGGATTCTTCATTGCAGACACCGCCTTCGGCCAAAGTGGTGACGGGGCCTGGACACTGTCTGATTGTGACTGCCACTTCAGGCAATAACGAAAAACGCAGGCTGCTGGAACAGGCGGGGGCTGAGATCCTGGCGCTACCCGGACAGGAAGGAAAGATTGATCTCCAGGCTCTGTTACTGGAACTGGGTAACCGCCAGTGCAATGAGGTATTGCTGGAAACCGGTGCCACCCTGGCAGGTGGAATGATGGCAGAAGGCCTGGTGGACGAGCTGGTGGTATTTATGGCCCCGGTTTTGATGGGATCAGAGGCGAGACCCCTGTTACACTTGCCCCTTAATCAAATGGCTGACAAAAAGCCCCTGGATATTCTGGATATCCGGGCGGTGGGTGCTGACTGGAAAATAACCGCCCGCCCTGCCGTTGGCTGAATTAGCAAGCACACATTGTTTAGAATCTGACTGGAATCCATCATGTTTACCGGAATCATTGAAGCGGTTGGCGAAGTCCATGCCATGGAAAAACGCCAGGGGGATCTTCGGCTCCATATCCGTTCGGGCAAGTTGGACCTGTCTGATGTTCAGCTGGGGGACAGCATCGCAACGAACGGTGTCTGCCTGACGGTGGTTGAGCTGCCGGCTCAGGGTTTTGTTGCCGACGTCTCCCTGGAGACGCTGGAGATGTCGACCCTTGGGGCGCTCTCTGTGGGCAGCAGGGTCAATCTGGAGAAAGCTCTGACCCCCACTTCCCGGCTTGGAGGTCACCTGGTCAGCGGGCATGTGGATGGTGTTGGCCGCATCGTTTCGGTAGAGCCTGCCGCCCGTTCCACCCTGTTCCGGGTAGAGGCACCTGGGCATCTGGCAAAATACATTGCCCATAAAGGCTCGGTGACCGTGGATGGCATCAGTCTGACCGTTAATGCTGTGGACGTTAACCGGTTTGCCTTGAATATTGTTCCACACACTCAGCAGGAAACCACCATCAGTACCTGGCGTCCCGGAAGCCAGGTGAACCTGGAAGTGGATCAGATTGCCCGCTATCTGGAGCGTCTTCTGGACCCTTCTCTTCAGGTTTCAGAGCCGGTTTCCGGCGATGCCACTTCGAGCCGAAGTTCAGGGCTCTCGGAAGCCTTTCTGGCTGAGCATGGCTTTCTGGGCAAATAGCCGTCTGATAAATAGCCCCGTAACAGCTGTTCACCATTGATTAAAAAGGTAGAATAGCGACCAGACAGCCCTGAGCAAATAAAAAGCCCTGAGCTGATTGAAACTGCGCCGGAGAAAGCACCGCGCTTCAGAGGGACGTTATGCAGCTGAATTCCATCGAAGAACTCCTAGAGGACATTCGCCTCGGCAAGCCCGTCATCCTGATGGATGATGAAGATCGTGAGAACGAAGGTGACCTGATCATCGCGGCCGAGAAGATTACGCCGGAAATCGTTAACTTTATGACCCGTGAAGCCAGGGGGTTGCTGTGCCTGACCCTGACCGGCGAGCGGTGCGATTTTCTGGGTTTGCCACAGATGGTTGGGGCAGGCGATAACCAGTCCGGTTATGGCACGCCATTCACTGTGTCCATTGAAGCGGCGGAAGGGGTCACGACCGGTATTTCGGCCCAGGATCGTGCGAAAACCATATTGACCGCAGTGGATGCCACTTCCCGTCCTGAAGACATTGTCCAGCCGGGTCATATCTTCCCACTGCGGGCCCGTCCCGGTGGTGTTCTGAGCCGGGCGGGTCATACCGAAGCCGGTTGTGATCTGGCACGTCTGGCCGGGCTGACGCCAGCGGCGGCGATTATTGAGATTATGAAAGAAGACGGCTCCATGGCCCGCAGGCCGGACCTGGAAGCCTTTGCCGAAACCCATGGTCTGAAGATTGGCACCATTGCCGATCTGATCCACTACCGGATTCTCAATGAGAAGACCGTTGAGCCGGTGGAGCGTCGGACCCTGAATACCGATTTCGGTCCCTTTGACCTCACGGTGTATCACGACAGCATTGGTAATTGTAAGCACCTGGCTCTGAGTAAAGGCTATATTACTCCGGACTCTCCGGTTCTGGTCCGGGTGCACGCCATGGAACCTTTCCGGGACCTGCTGGCGGCTCATACCGATGGGCGCCAGAGCTGGTCACTGCATAAGGCCATGGCCAAAGTGGCTGAGGAAGGCGCCGGTGTGGTGGTGCTGCTGGATTCTGGCAGCCATCAGGAACTGGGCCAGGCGCTGGAGCGCTTTTTTGACAGCCGGGACCGCTCTTCCGATGGCATGTCCCGGGCTTACCAGGCGATTGGTACCGGGTCCCAGATTCTGCGGGATCTGGGTGTGGGTAAAATGCGGCTGCTCAGTTCACCGATCCGCTTTGCGGCTCTGTCCGGTTTTGATCTGGAAGTGGTGGAATATCTGCCCTCTGGCGACTGATTGGTCGCCCCGTTCTCACGGTTATCCGTAGAACGCTTAAATTAAGGATTATCGGGCGATGGTTGTTTAAGCCATCGCTCTCTTTCATTCATGAGGAAGAAAACATGGCTGTGAAAACCATTGAGGGTTCACTGCAGGCCAATGGCGGAAGGTACGCCATTGTCGTAGGACGCTGGAATGCTTTTGTCGTTGAAAGCCTGGTACAGGGGGCACTGGACTCACTGACCCGGCACGGCGTTCCGGAAGAGGACATTACTGTGATCCGCTGCCCGGGTGCCATGGAAATTCCGCTGACCGTCAAGAAGGCGGCCAAAACCGGCCGGTTTGATGCGGTTGTTGCCCTTGGTGCGGTGATTCGTGGTGGTACTCCACACTTCGACTTCGTAGCCAACGAATGTGTAAAGGGACTTTCCCAGGTTAACCTGGAGTTTGAAATTCCGGTAGCCTTTGGCGTTCTGACTGTGGATACCATCGAGCAGGCGATTGAGCGCTCAGGTACCAAGGCAGGCAACAAAGGTGAAGAAGCCGCAATGGCCGCCTTTGAAATGGTGTCCCTGTTAAAACAACTGGAGGCTTGAGGTGAGCACCTCGCCAATGAAACCCCAAGGCAAGAAAAACGCCGACCGGCCCAAGCCGTCGGCCCGCCGGAGAGCCAGGCAGCTGGCCCTCCAGGCCCTGTATCAGTGGCAGATGGCCAAGTCATCACTGGTTCAGATTGAAAGTCAGTTCCGTGCGGATAACGACCTCAGCAAGGTGGATGACGGCTATTTCAGTGCCATTCTGCACGGTGTTCCCCAGCAGGTGGCCCATCTGGATGAAGCGATGACTGCCGTTCTGGACCGTCCCCTGGAGCAGCTGGACCCGGTAGAACTGGCCGCGCTGCGGATTGGCTGCTTTGAGCTGATCAACCGTAAGGATGTGCCTTACCGGGTGGTGATTAATGAAGCCATTGAGCTGGTCAAGCGCTTTGGTGCCCAGGACTCCCACCGCTATATTAATGGTATTCTTGACAAGCTGGCTCCCCGCCTGCGGGCTGATGAAGTCAAGGCTTATCGCAAAAAGCCCTGAGCTTTGATCAGTCCTGAGCTTTGATAAGATAAGTCACTGCCCGCGGATTATTCCCGCCCCTGACTGTAACCCGGATACTATGGCCGTTGGTGAATTTGAGCTGATACAACACTATTTTGCCCGCCCTGAGCTGTCCGCTGATCGGGTAAAAGAGCAGGGAAAATACACCGACGGTCTGCTGGGGATAGGCGACGACTGTGCATTATTGGCGGTTCCTCCGGGAATGCAGCTGGCTCAGTCTCTGGACACGCTGGTGGAAGGGGTACACTTTCCCCGGGAGTGTGATCCCTATGCCCTGGGTTATCGGGCTCTGGCCGTTAATCTCAGTGATCTGGCGGCCATGGGGGCAGAACCTCACAGCTTCACCATGGGATTGACGCTTCCTGATACCTCTGAAGTCTGGCTTCAGGGCTTCAGTGACGGGCTGTCAAAACTGGCCATGAAAGCGGGGATTGCCCTGATCGGGGGGGATACCACCCGTGGGCCTCTGACGTTATCCCTGCAGGTTCAAGGTCTTGTTCCCACGGGTAAAGCGCTTCTTCGCAGTGGTGCACAGCCGGGCGATCTGATCTGTGTCACGGGAACCCTTGGGGATGCAGCGGGAGCTCTGCCCTTTGTACTGGCGGGAGAAAGTGTCCGTCAGCAGGAAGATGACTCGCTCCGGTATTTGCTGACCCGTTACTGGTTCCCCTGCCCCCGGCTCTCTGCAGGGCAGTGGCTGAGGGAAAACGGAGCCTCTGCAGCCCTGGATATTTCCGATGGGCTGCTGGGGGATCTGGGGCATATCCTCAAGGCCAGCGGCGTAGGGGCTGAAATTGACCCGGCCCTGGTACCCCGTTCAGCAACACTCAATCGGCAGTATGACCGCGAGAAGGCATTACAGCTGGCATTGACCGGGGGCGATGACTATGAACTTTGTTTTACCGTTCCCCGCCCTGTGGCCGAGTCCCTGCCTTCGGTATTGGAAGATGGCTGTCGTATTACCTGCATAGGCCAGATTACCGATGAGCCTGGCGTTATCAGGGATCCATTGGGTGATGTATTAAAAGCACGGGCCTATACCCATTTCTAACTTTTGTCCATTTGAATATTGAGCCTATGACTGCCAAGCCTGTGACTCCCGGAAATAGTTGCTGGAAAAACCCCATTCACTTTCTGGCGTTCGGCTGTGGCAGTGGTCTGTCTCCCAAAGCACCGGGTACCTTCGGCACCCTGGCTGCCATTCCCTTTTATCTGCTGATGCAGGGGCTGCCGCTTTGGGGGTATCTGGGAGTGGTTCTTGTAGCTACACTGGCGGGTTTCTGGTTCTGTGATCGAACCTCCAAAGACCTGGGCGTTCACGATCATCCAGCCATTGTCTGGGACGAGTTCTGTGGTTTCTGGATCACCATGATTGCGGCTCCCACAGGCTGGCTCTGGGTGGTGGTGGGTTTTGTGCTGTTCCGGATATTTGATATCTGGAAGCCCTGGCCGATCCGCTGGCTGGATAAGAAAGTGCATGGCGGCTTTGGCATTATGGTGGACGATCTGCTGGCCGGTGTGTTTGCCTGGGGGGGGCTTCAGTTGCTCCATATATTGGCTTAAAGTGTTTGTTGAGGCGAGCAGTGTTATGACGAGCCTAGCGATTTGAATGTAATCGTCTATATATCAACCAAAAAACACAAGTCGAAACCACCAAGACTTTCCATGCAACGTCATAATCGTCGCTTTCCTCGGTAGTTGGTTCACCTAACACCCGTTTCATTGAACGAATAATATCCTCAGAGTATTGATATAGATACTTGAGTTCTTTTTGACCATTTTTGTTGAAGATGTTTTTCAGTAACCGCCCTTCTGAGGATAAAAACAGTATTCTTGGAACATAGTCTCCTTCTGGTTCAAACTTTTTCTCTTTGGGCGCTTGATCAGTCCTCAGGTTGACCATTACGAACCTTTCGCTTAGCTCTTGCAGTTCAGTGGGGTGGGTAAATGTTGGCTTTAGATCATTGCAGGATTTGCAGCGTGGCGAATGGATAAGCAGCATAATGGGTTTGTGGGTGGAGCTTGCCATATACTGGGCATCAGCCAAATCCGTGCACCAGTAAATTTTGTCATTAAACCCTCGGGCATGTTCATTATCTCTACCGCAGTCACAATTAGCAAAAGTATGATGTTCCTTCAAGGCCTGTTTCATTGAGTTCACTACACTCCCAGAGCTGTCATAAAAATGACGGTAATCTGCCATTCCTCCCTGGTTTATGATGTGCTTCTGAACCTGTCCTTTAGGGGACAGGAAGAATATTCTTGGAACATATGCCCCGTCAGGACTGAATTCATCTTCTTCGGGTTCCTCATCCACGGTGATTTTCAAGAAAGATGTCGCCTCAACCTATGCAGCTAAATCATAGTGCTGCTGATTTTCTGATCGCTCAGGGTTTAGCCATACTTCAGTGGGTAACTGCCAGTTTCTGGTATTGCGGCTTCCCCAGCGTTCTGGGTGTTGCTCCTTCGCTTTACGATAAACAGCTTCTCGGTTTATTACTTTCT
>NZ_JBLYZI010000080.1:0-27161 GCF_057680865.1 Endozoicomonas sp. Z74 | reverse complement strand
GATTAGTATGAATCATAAGGGTTACCTTTTTACGATTTAGATTTCAGTGATTTCACCCTCTATCTAAATCGGTAACCCTTCCCTTTTTTGAAGAGGGAATTGTCAGATCAGATCTGAACTAATGCAGCTTAATCCAAAGCCCTCTGAATGCTAGGGGGCATTCAGAGGGCTTTCAGGCTTTTTTATAACAACCTAACTCTTTGCTTTAAGCCACTGAAGGGCGTAAACATGTCTAGAGTCTTTAGTTTGTGCAGTTTCTTTAGGTGATGGCTTAAAATACTTAACCTGTGCAAAATTAGCACTTACCTGGGCTAAACCGTATTCAGCTACTAAATCTTCCAATACTTTATGACAGAATGCCTTCTGTGCCATGTTTTGGATGCCGAATACATACCCATTTATTTCAGATAAAGGTGAGTCAACAAGAGCTATAGCCCTTAATGCTCCAGCAGGTAATTTCATGAGTTCCTGTTCAAATGCGTCTTTAGATAACTTAAGTTCACCTTCTTTTGTGAACCAGTCCCGACCTTTAGCTGCTTTTCTCATAAAAATTTCTTTTTGACGCTGATCTTCTGTCCCTGTCTCAACTTTAACGGCGGTGGGTTTAAACTCTGGGAAATCTGTGATTTCGTATGGGTTGTCATCCCGGAAAACTTCATTTGTACTTTCATTGTCAGACTGCCTGTCTGAATAATTTCCGGAGTCATTAGAGACCAGGCTTTCCTGGCTTTGATGTCTTGAGCGTGGACCGGAATGGCTACTTACTGATGATCGGTCTGAATCTGTTGAAAAGACTGAATCATTGGATGATGACCTTGAAATAGACGGATTTGACTTTAGGCTGTAGGTATCGCTTTCTGATGCACTCCTACTTCTTGGAGGTAATTTTGGAGGTATCTCTTCTGGATCCTGGGAGTGAGATTTATCAGCTGGAATGTTTTGATAAATACCCTGGCTATCATCTTGTTTGAATTCCTCGGTTCCGGTTGACTGTTTTCTAGGCTTTTTAACAAAGGCATAAGCATTATCCCTCTCGTCAATAGCCAAAAGGCCTTCTTCAAGGAGAAGTCCCATTTGAGATGATTCTTGAACGAATGCTTTACCACGGTCTGCACGACCTGACATAACAAGTTTTTGTGTGGTCTCTATAAGATTTTCTGGCTTTATGGTCGGGTTAGACTGAATTTTATCCATAAGCAGGTCAAGCTCCGTCACGGTTCCGGTTCTTCCCATTCCTGCTTTACAATGAACAACTTTTACTCCATCCACTTTTCTTAGTTGTTGCATAAAGTGCCTGAAGTTTTCTCTGTTGGTAGGGATTTTATGGTCAGGCCAGCCAGTGTAGTGAAATACTTTTATCCGGTGGGGTGGTTCAGATTCTTTAGACAGTTCAACCGTGAATACGCTCAAGTCACTGTTTGATTCCACATCTGGCTCTACTTCAAGGGTTCTGACCTTTAAGCCATTATGCTCTTCCATCTCGCCTTTTGCTGGCCAATAGATGACTGCCAAATCGTCTTTTGTAGGGTCACTTTTTTTAGCCCTATCATCGTCATTTGTCAGGTTGACAAGAGCTGAGGCCTTAGTTTCATAAAGCATATTCCACTGAGCTGAGATTGACTCTGGAGTTGGCAGGGGGCCTTGAGCCGCAATGTGTTTATCGCCCACTCGGTTAGCGTGATAAAATTGACCTTTGTTGGAGGGGTCTTTTATTGCCGTTGCTTTAGGGGGGATCACGTCTTTGTACCTGCAGGCCCCCGTGACTTTTTTGTGGGGTACTTTATCTCCTGCATTCTGGTGGAGGGTTTTGCAGTCCTTTTTCATTTGCTCAAAGAGCACTTTTCCATGCAATTGAGTAGTTTCTTTGGTGAGAGGGGTTGTTCTAGCTGTAACGACTTCTATTTGGTCATCAATATATTCTAAAAAAGTATCGTTAGGGAAAGGTGCATTGCTGTAGTGTTCTTGAAGAAAATTCAATGTTTCGATATCAGTTATTCTGGATAATAGCCGGGAAATAGCTGGCCAGTCTTTTTCGCTAACAAGCTGGTCAAACTTTTCTATTACTTTAGTTCTTGGGTTTTCAGAAGGACTTAACGTATCTAACTCAAATTTATCTTTGGCTTTTCTAGCTTCTATTCTTCTGTCGCTTTCATCCATTAGTCGTGATCTGGCTTTGTCTGGTATTAGGGATGGGTCGTCGACTGTTGGCTGATGATGGCTTACTGAAGGAGTCAGGATTCGTTTTACTTCATTTGCTTTTATTGCGGAAATGCCTCGCTTGTGTAAAAATCCATAGTTGGTTTCGATATTCTGATCTTTACCAATCTTTTTTAGTACTTCAGTCATTCTTTTCTTTCGAGTACGATTGAGTTCTGTTCCAGTAACGACTCTTCCATCTTTTGTAATCCCGACATCCTGATTGTCATCAGGCATGCTGTTAACCTGGTTTAATATGGATTGTAAGTTGGATGGTGATAAAGGGATCATTGCTATTGGTCTCCGGGTTATTTTTTGTCTAGCTTGGTGCTGTTATATTTCCAATTTTTCTGATTGATTCAGTCTTTGTTTATTGGTCATTGTTAAAATGTAGCGGATCATTAAGATTGGATATCCCTGGATGATATTTTATTGTCACTGTTTTTATCATTTTTTTCTTTGTGGCTTGAATTGAAAATTATTTGTCATTTTATAAGGTGTTTTCTTAATTTACAGAAGGTTTATGAAGTGTTAACAGCTGGATAGGTTGACGATGGTATAAAGCATGATCGTTACCTTATGCCGGAAGCCTCTCGGTTTTACCCGATGCTCATTAGGCTTATCGGGCTACCCTTGTTTGTTGATTTCTGTGAAAATACCCGGTTTTCCATCATTGAAGTCCAGTCATGCCAAAGACCGCTCCTGACCTGTTCTCCTACCCCAAGTACTGGGCGCAGTGCTATGGCACCGCTCCTTATCTGCCCATGACCCGGGCGGAAATGGATGAACTGGGTTGGGACTCCTGTGACGTCATTATTGTGACGGGGGATGCCTATGTGGATCACCCCAGTTTCGGGATGGCGGTTATTGGTCGTTTTCTGGAGTCCCAGGGCTTTCGGGTGGGCATTATCGCCCAGCCCGACTGGAGCAATGCAGAGGATTTCAAACGGCTGGGCAAGCCCAATCTCTTCTACGGTGTGACCGCCGGCAATATGGACTCCATGATCAATCGATATACGGCGGACTTGAAGGTACGAAATGACGATGCCTATACGCCGGATGCCGAGCCGGGTAAGCGCCCTGATCGTTCAGTGATTGTCTACAGCCAGCGTTGCAAGGAAGCCTATAGTGATGTCCCGGTGGTTCTGGGGGGAATTGAGGCCAGCCTGCGCCGGATTGCCCAGTACGATTACTGGAGTAATGAGGTCCGCCGTTCAGTGCTGATGGACGCCACGGCGGACATCCTGTTGTACGGCAATGCCGAGCGGGCCATGGCGGAAGTGGCAGACCGGCTGGCGGCGGGTGTTCCGGTAGCGGATATTCAGGATATCCGGGGAACGGTAACCCTGAGGTCAAGGATGCCTGGAGGGTGGACCGAAATTGACTCCTCCCGGATTGACTGGCCCCGGGATATCCATTCTCTGAAGGAAGCTTATGGCTCCAGTCCCTATGAATACAGGGAGGAAGAAAGCTGTGATGCTTCTGAGAAGCCTTCGTCGGATAAGCAGGAGTTGGAAACTGAAGAGGCTGTTCAGCCGCTCCGGATTATTCCAATGCCATTGCACCGCAGTGAAAGCCTGGATCCGGACAGCACCTATATCCGCCTGCCTTCCTTTGAAAAGGTGCGCAATGATCCATCACTCTATGCCCATGCTTCCCGGGTGCTCCATCAGGAGTCCAACCCCCATAATGCCCGGGTGCTGGTGCAGAAGCATGGCAACCGTGAGCTCTGGGTGAATCCCCCGCCCATTCCCCTGGAAACCGATGAAATGGACGGGGTGTTTGGCCTGTTCTTTCAGAGAAGGCCCCACCCTGCTTATGGGGATGCGAAGATTCCGGCCTACGACATGATTAAAACCTCGGTCAATATCATGCGGGGCTGTTTTGGCGGTTGCAGTTTTTGCTCAATTACTGAACATGAAGGGCGGGTGATTCAGAGTCGCTCCCAGGAGTCGGTGCTGGCAGAGCTGGAGGATATCCGGGAAAAGGTACCGGGTTTTACCGGTCAGATATCGGATCTGGGTGGACCCACAGCCAATATGTATCACCTTAACTGCAAAGATCCGGAGATCCAGTCCAGCTGTCGCCGTCTGTCCTGTGTTTTTCCAGGGATCTGCAAAAACCTGGTGACGTCCCACAAACAGACGACAGAGCTTTATCGCAAGGCCCGTCAGCTTCCGGGCATTAAAAAAATAGCCATTGCCTCGGGGTTGCGATACGACCTGGCAGTGGAGGATCCGGAGTATGTGGAGGAGCTGGTAACCCATCATGTGGGGGGGTACCTGAAGATTGCACCGGAGCACACTGAGAAGGGGACTCTGGATCTGATGATGAAACCCGGCATTGGAACCTACGATGCCTTTAAGAAAATGTTTGAGCATTTCTCTCGAAAAGCCGGGAAAAAACAGTATTTGATTCCTTATTTCATTGCAGCCCATCCGGGTTGTGAAGATGAGGATATGCTGAACCTTTCCCTGTGGCTGAAGAAACACAAATTCCGGGTGGATCAGGTGCAGACTTTCTATCCTTCCCCCATGTCTCTGGCAACGGCCATGTACCATGCCCGAAAGAACCCTTTAAAGAAGGTGACCTACAAAAGCCCTGGGTTGTATACACCGAGAACCCTTGAGCAGCGTCGTCTGCAAAAAGCCTTTCTGCGTTACCATGATTCCAGAAACTGGCCTTTTTTGCGGCAGGCTCTGAGAGAGATGAACCGTTCTGACCTGATTGGCAGTGGCCGTCATCAATTAATTCCGGAGGAGGAACCCCAGCGTCGTTCAGGGCAGCGCCTTAAAGCAAACACGTCGGGTAAATCAAAGTCGGGTACAGTAAAAGAGTCTTTCCAGAAAGCCCGTGGCGGGCAATGGGACAAGCGGTCAGCGGGTTCAAGGAAAAAGAAGCCCGGTGGATCACGGCAGGGGCGTCGGCCTTCCCGCTAGCAGCCTGTTATTTTGTCAGGTGGTTTACGATCTGGATAAGCGTTTCTTCTATTTTGTCAGAACGCTTGTCCTGCTGATCGAAGCGAGCATTAAGAGCGACTATTTCTTTCTTGAGGTCTCGCTGCTCCTTGAGGATCAGAGAAACAACGCTATGAGTGGCTTCAAGAATTTTGTTGTTATTACTGTAAGCATGATCAAGTGCATCATGCTTATGCTCCAAGGATTGGACTCTGGCCTCAAGGCTCATACTGCATACCTTTATTGCTTATTGTGTGAGCATTGAACGTAGCAGAGAAATGCGCGAAAGCGAATTGTTGATCGTCAAAGGCCTTTGGCCTCCCGGGGCATCTCGGGTGCCGGGATCGCCATGGCCAGTCGATAAGCCAGCATTGAGCAACCGCTGCAGCAGAACATCATAATGGTAATGGTCATCAGAGTGCCATCATGCAACAGGCTGATCAGGCTGCCGGTGCTGGCTCCCATCAAAAAGCGGAGAGAACCGGTAAGGGCTGTGGCGGAGCCGCTGTTTTTGGGAAAATAGGACAGTGTACAGGCCGAGGCATTGGGCCAGATCATTGACTGGGTGCCGATGGCCAGCATCACCAGCAGCATAAACCCGGTTAATTGGGGGTTGGACAGACTGAACACCAGTAACGCACCATTGGCTGCCAGCTGAAGCGTGATGCCGGTTTTCAGAATAAGCTCAGGCTGCCACCGGTTCAGCAGCTGATAGTTCACCCGGTTAAAAACCATCATGGAAAGAATATTGGCGGCAAACAGCAATGGGTATAGCTCTGAGCTGACACCAAAATACTCCATATAAATAAAGGCGGAGGCGGTGAGAAAAGAGAACTGCATACCGCTACTGAAGCTCTGGGTGAAAATAAAACACAGTGCCCGGCGGTGGTTCAGTACCTGGAGGTAGTTACGCACCACCTTTGGAGGATTGAATCGTTCTTTTGGGCTTGTGCGGGTTTCAGGGAGCAGGAAAAAAAGAACCATCAGCAACGTGCTGCTGTAGGTGACCAGCAGCCAGAAAATACTTCGCCAGCCAAACAGATTCAGAAGCAGAGAACCTGCAGCGGGAGCCGCAAGAGGGGCCATCAGCACCAGAATGCCAATGGCGGATAGCATCCGTGCACTGTCCTGTTTGTTATAAAGATCCCGGACAATGGCTGAGGCTGTGACAATGCTGAAGCCTCCCCCCAGTGCCTGGATAAATCGAAACACCAGCAGTTGCTCAATGGTCTGGCTGAAAGCGATCAATACGCTGGCGGCTATGAAGGTGCTGATGCCTGCCAGAGCCACGGGGCGGCGCCCCAGGGCGTCAGAGGTCGGGCCTCCCAGAAGTTGTCCAAAAGCAAAGCCCAGCAGAAAAAGAGTCAGCGAGAATTGAACCTGGGTGATGCTGGTACCAAAGCTTTCGGAAATAGCCACAAAAGCGGGCAGGTAGGTGCTCAGGGCAAAGGGGGTCATGGATACCAGCATGGCCAGCATGACCGGAAGTGAGCGGGGAGGATTCAGGGTGTTTGCCATGGCTCACCCCTTTAAGGGGGGGCAGGTTTTCTGGTTGACCCTGGACGCAGAAGAAGAGGCTGGCGGTAAAGTACTCAGAACGGACATTGCTACAATCCCTGTCATGCTTTTTATAAAGACGCTTTTTTTATACTATCGGTTCAGCAGCCCTTCTTCTCAAGCGTTTTTTTTACGATCTTTCCTTCTGCGGATCCTTTCCGGTTACTGAATTACTTTAAACAGGTGTCTTATATCTTGGTGGCGGGCAAATCGCTTGGTGCCGTGCTGCTGGCTGTCAAAGGCAATGGAAAAACTGGTGTCGCTCACATTGATGACGTTCCCCGGGCCAAAAATAGCGTGTTCGATCCGGGCTTTCAGTTGCCACGGATCCTCCCCAGAGGATGAACTGGCCCGGGAACTTGTTTTCTGTCCTCTCTGGCGCTGTTCTTTCGTGATGGGCTGGGTCTCTTTGTGGGGAGCCTGCTCTATTCTGCCTGCCAGAGTTGGCCGGGCTGCTGTAACATAGTGTCGGGAAACCGGGGTCAGACCCGTGGCAGTGATCGCTTCAGCCAGGTCATCATCGGACTCTTCATGGAGCAGGTTGCCCAGCTCAAGAACATGGGGAAGGTTCATGTCCATCAGGAAAGGGCTGATGGTTTCCTGCCGGTTTTTCCCCCAATCCGGCTTTGACCGGTCAAGGCTTCCCGGGCAGGTAAACAGGTGAAGTTGTGATTGTGCCCGGGTCATCCCTACATAAAGCAGGCGACGCTCTGCTTCCAGAGAGCGGCTGGAAGTGCTGGGCTGTGATGGCATGGCGAGATCATCGTCACGCAGGAAGGGCCAGTACTGGCGGGTCAGCCCTGGCAGCAGAACAACAGGCCACTCCAGTCCTTTGGCGCGGTGGCAGGAGGACAGGGTAACGGCGTTACTGGAACTGTGGTGTTTATGCTGCTGTTTTTGCATCAGCTCTTCTATATGTTCACAGCAGGTGTGGGCATCTTCTCCCAGGGGTTTGATAAACCGTTGAAACCCTTTGATGGCCAGGATCTGCTCCTCTGTTCGTTGTTCATTCAGACTCATTGAGCGCAGGTTGTCGTAGAGTTCGGACTGCTGGATATAGGTGGCCAGGATTTTATGGGCGCTTTCCTGCTGGCCGGCGTGTTCCAGGTATCGGAACACTCGGGCTCTGTCCTGCAACCGGCGCCGTTGAAAATCGGTGATGCCTTTCAGTCTGGAGACCTGACGTTCCATGGCTTTGCCGTAACCCCGGTCCAGAGGTTGCAATGCACTGATCAGTCCCTGAAGGGCGTGCTGCTTAAGGCCAATATGGGGCAGGGTCAGCATTCGGATCAGCTTGTGTCCCCGGACATCGGGTTCACAGTGGGAAAACCATCCTGCGGCCATCTGCAGGGCAAATACCAGGGTTTCCAGTTCCGGGCGCTGGAACAGCGAAGGCCCCTCGCAGCTATAGTTGATCCCGTTTTCCAGAAGGCTTAATTCAATATTGACCGACTGGGCCCAGACCCTGACCAGAATCGCGATGTTCCCCGGTGGTGTTCCTGATGACAGGCAATTCTGGAGCTCCCTGACCACGGCCTTGCTGTCATCGGACTCCTGGGAAAGCCGGATGATGGATGGGCGGTTATCCTCATGGGCAATACAAAGGACCTTTTTGCGGGCCCTGTTCCGGCTGATCAGGTGGCTGGCGGCCAGGGCAATGCTGTGGCCATAACGAAAGGTGTGGGGCAGGGTCAGTTCGTGAACCGTTTTCCTGCCAGCCCCCTCCATTCCAGCGCCCTTCACTTCAGAGCTATAGTCCTGCTGAAAATGGCGCAGAATATTATTGATGTTGGCACCGGCAAACTCATAGATGGTCTGGTCCGGGTCTCCAACCGCGATGACATTGGCCCGGTCTCCGGCAATCAGCCGGGTAAACCGGTGCTGAAGTGTCGAAGTGTCCTGGTATTCATCCACGATAATAAAGTCCATTTTATTTTCGACACGGGAAACCAGTTCAGGGTTTTTAGTCAGCAGGCTGACCGGGTCGTAGAGCATGTCTGTGAAGGTGATGGACTTCTGATGGTGACGCCATTGTTCAAACTGGTGAAACAGCTTGATCAGAAACCGGTGCTCACTGGCGTAACCCGCTGTTTCAAACCAGTCTTCCGGGGTTGTCAGGTTGGCTTTGACGTTATCAATAAAGCCGGTGGCAGCCTCAATATAGCGGGCGGCATCGGACCTCATTCTTTCCTGAATACTGGCAGGGGCCAGGGCCTGAATCAGGGCGCGTACCTGCAACTCAATGACTTTTTCCGACAGTGGTTGTTTATTATAGGGCTCACGTACCTGCCAGCCCTCCAGGGTTCTTAACAGGCGTAACCCGGTGGCGTGGTAGGTTCGTACTTCAGGTAACGGCTGGTGCCCGGTGTCGTTGTTTGCGTCGAGGGAAACGCTGGAGGTGGTGCAGATAGCCTTCAGTTTTTTCTGGAAATCCTGCTGGGCGGCCTTGTTAAACATCATGACCATCATTCGCCTTGAGGGGTGGCCTTTATTCAGCAGGTTGTTGATCAGATGAGCCAGAGTGGTGGTCTTCCCGGAGCCAGCAACGGCAATGCAAAGGGCGTGATCACGGTCATGGTTGGCAACAATCTGCTGGTGGGCGGTCAGTGGCATGGCAAGGGGCTGGAGTGATCTCAGAAAATGGGGGAGGGTAACAGACTTAGACCTGACTGGAAAACCGGAGCTTATTTGATTTTATCAGGGAGGAGTCAACTTTTTGACCTGCTATATTTTATCTGACTCAGGGATGGACAGGATTCGATAAAATGCAAAGCATTGCTGGATTTTCAGGAATACAGCCTACTCCAGAGGCTCAGTTTAAAGAATGGCTCAGGGAGAATGCCATTCAGAGTCGATCTGAAAAAAACTGGTCTGATGCTAAGAGTTCACAAGGGGCGCCCAACTCCGCCTCAAGAGAGATTTTTGAAGTTCCAAAACCAAAGTGTTATGTCAAGTTGTTGGATGAGGTCGCCACAAGAGAACATTTCTTCGAGGAGGAGCAGTGTTCTGTTCTTGATAGAGCGGTTGCTTTGTCTGGGGCTCCAAGAGCTCAGAGTTGCCTTGAGGAGAGGCTTCTGGAGTTTAAGGAAAAGGCCCTGAGGAACCAGAAGGAGTTGGAAAAAATACAGCAGTTAATCGAAGCGGTTTCTATTGACGATGTTGCGGCATACAAAAGCCTTTTTGCAGAAATCTTTGGTTACGAGCTGAATGGGAAAAAACAGATTCTGGATGAAGTTATAAACGTATTTCCGTTAATGGTTGGCTTTCTTTCTGATTTTCTGAATCTTGAGGGTTTGGGAGATGTGTTCTTTTCAGAGCCAGAGGGTGAAGAGGAGGCTGTTACTCGCTTACAGAAAATAACCAGGGTTTTTCAAGAGGCCCTTAATGCTGGGGTTGTCGAGTCAGAACATGCCTGCAGGAAAATTCAAGACTTAAGAGAAGTTGTGGATTTTCAATCTGAGAAAGAATCGGTGTATAGCCCTAATCAACAGTTTTTTAATATGATAGATCATTTGAAGTCGTTTTCTGATGCTTTCAACTGGGGGGTTAATGAAGAAAGTCTGAAGACGTTTCAAAAAGGCCTCTGCTATGGCCTGGCTTCACATTATTTAAAGGCCGTTCACTGTGACAGGGTCGCCGGTGGCGAGGAGTTGGCTAATTTTGTCAGGCGTTTGAGTGTATTGGGGCAACCCGCAAACAAGAGTGTGTTCTTTTTTGGAAAAGAGTTTTCCTCTCTCGTTGATGCCTACTCCCATGCAAATGACTTGTATAGAGAATACAGCAAGCAGTGCCAAAGCCTTAAGATCAAGCCTGATTTTCATGGCCAGTTCCGTAAACTTCATCCACAGGCTCATTTTTTGATGGAGATTCAGGCCTGGTTTCATTCACTGTTACTGGATCAAGACCCTTTTGGTATGTCAGTATTGCACTATTTTTTGGGTCAAGATCTCGGACAGACTGCTTTATGGTCAGCACCTGAACTGTTGAGTAATTGGAAGCCTGTTTTTAGCAGTGATCATGTGGCTAGTAATAAAAGTGTGAGTGGCTCAGTGCTTTTGCCATCCTCTGGTGAGGTAAGGGAAGGGAGTCGTCATCCAGCAGATAGCTCGGAAACATGGGGGGAAGATTTTAAGGGTTCTCCACTGGTATCAACCAGGCCATATATGCTTTATCTCTCCAGGGACGATATCCGGCATATCCTGTCTCAGCTACCCAGCGGGCATTACCTGGTAGGGAGCGCAGCACATGCCTTTGCTATCTCGTTAGATGGGCATTTTATACGGGTTTTTGATCAGAACTGCAGTGGTTATTTGATGCAGGCTGATATGCGCAGTGAAGATGGTTATGTTGAGACAGTATTTAACCATATATATGAGCAATCAAGAGCGGCCATTGTTGAAGAAATGCCCGTTGCATGGGAGCCGGTTGTTTTCTTCAATGGTTTTGAACCGTCTGATGCCGAAGGAGAGAATAAAGTTGAGGAGCAAGCACTGGTTCTTCAAAGCCTGAGGGAGCAATATAACCCGGTTCATAGAGTGAGTGACAACGATAGGTATTGGTTATCCAGGTTGTTTACTCAGGCATGTAAAGCGGGTGACGAATGGGTGGTCTGTCATATGATGGGATCTAGTCGGCATCATGATGCAATTTGCGACGCAATTTACGATAAAAATGGAAATGCACTGATAACAGCGATCACTAACGGTCATTTTGATTGTGCAAATCTTATAATGGAGTTTGTCAACAAGGAAGAAATGGAAAACAATATGGGTTCTCATTCGGAAGGGTTTGTCGAAATTGAAGAAAATGCACTGATTAGATCTCAGTTTTCACCCAACCAGTCGGCAGCAATAGATTTTACACAGCGTTGTTCGTCTGGTGCCAGACAATCAGCTTGTGAAAAAATAAAATTAATGGCATTGAATCATAGTAATGATATTGACCCGGGTTTGAAAGAGCATATTCAAAGGGTTATTGAACGCCTTGATCCCGCTGAAGATAAAAAAGAACCTGAAGAATAAACAATGAAATCCTTTTCAGTTTATTGGCTCGCAAGCTTGGCAGCTATTTGAGCTGCAAGTGCCACATTACTTTTCAATAGCTGAATATTGGTTTGCAGGGATTTTCCCCCAGTCAGATTGAATACCTGTTTCAGCAGGAAAGGGGTCAGGTCTTTGCCATGAATATGCTGTGCTCTGGCCTCAGCCTGTGCTTTTTCAATCATCGCTTCCAGAGGCTCCAGTGAAAGAGCGAAATCTTCAGGTACTGGATTGGTGATCAGCAGGCCACCTTCAACGTTCAGTTGCTGCTGGGTATGGATGATCCGGGCAATGTCTTCGCTGCTGTCACAGCGGTGGTCTACTTTCAGGCCACTGCTCCGGCAATAAAAGGCGGGAAGGTAATCAGTACGGTATCCCAGTATGGGAACCCCCATGGTCTCGAGGTACTCCCGGGTCAGGGGGAGGTCCAGGATGATTTTAGGTCCCGCACACACCACGGCAACCCGGGTTTTTGCCAGCTCCTGAAGGTCTGCGGAGATATCAAAGGTTTCCTGGGCCCCCCGGTGAACACCGCCGATACCGCCGGTAGCATACACCGATATTCCTACCCTGGCGGCGACCATCATGGCACTGGCTGAGGTGGAGCAGCCATTTTTACCGGTGGCGACCAGGCAGGAGAGGTCGCGCCGACTGGCTTTAATAGTGTCCTGTCCTGGCTGGCAGACCCATTCTTTTTCCTGTCTGGACAGGCCCACCTTTATTCTGCCTCTGAGAATTGCCACCGGAGCTGCCTGAGCGCCCTGATCTTGAATGGTTTGTTGCAGCAGGTTGAAAATCTCAAGGTTGTCTGGCCATGGGAAACCGTGGCTGAACATACCGGTCTCAAGAGCCACAACAGGCTGGTTGTTCTCAAGTGCGAGGGCCACCTCAGGGTGGATATCCATACATTCGTGCATCCGGAAGAACCATTGATTGAATAAACAGACTTTCAAAGATAGTTCTTTCTGTGAAAGTCTGCCGTTTTTAAGCTGACGCCCGTTGTGTCAATGGGTGGGCTATACCCGAATAACCTTTACGGCTGTACCATCAAACAGACCTCTGAAAACGTTTTGCCAGGTCTGGTAGAGTTATTTCGGTCTTTGGCGGATGGAAATCGGCCCTTACTCTTCAGGTTTAAAGCACTGTTAATGATGATCAATTCGTTCTGCAATAATACTTCCCAGTGGAACGGGAGTTGCGTTTTTTCTGTTTTTTCTGGCGTTAACCGCCCAATCCATCAGTTTTGCCTTGTTTTTCTGGAAAACGAGCAGATGTGTTGATCCGCCAAATTCGAAGTGGCCAATATCTGTGCCTCGCTTAATTCTGAGGGGGTCATCTCCTTCATTAACAACCATTGCAGGCTCGATGT
Organism: Endozoicomonas sp. Z74; assembly: GCF_057680865.1. NCBI lineage: Bacteria > Pseudomonadati > Pseudomonadota > Gammaproteobacteria > Oceanospirillales > Endozoicomonadaceae > Endozoicomonas > Endozoicomonas sp. Z74. The sequence continues at coordinate 14,043 of NZ_JBLYZI010000080.1, read as the reverse complement.
AGCAGGTTGACACCTCAACCATTCCAATATTAATCAGTGCTACATAGCCAAAAGATGGGTGTTTAAAAATGAAAATAGCTCTGGTGGCAACATGGCCAAGATAAGGTTGAGATTCAGTTCCAGCCCATGTTCCGATCCCTTCTTTTTGTCCAGGTCGCTGTGCAAAGTAAGTTCCTGGTTGTACCCAGGATCTCACCAGCACTCCATCAAGTGGAGCGTTCCATCGATGATAGTGAGTTGCTGAAAGGAATCCCTGGTAGAGTTGGCCACCCTCAAACAGTTTTGCCCAGTGCTCTTGTCCTCCGAAAAGGTCCAGTAGAGAGTAACTGCTATCTTTAATCCAGAATCGGTTTTCAAACTTCAAGTTATTCTGGTATTCCCATGGCGTGGTCTCACAACCTATGTTGATATGTCGGTCAGAACTGCCATGAAATGGGCGGGCTCCAGGAATAAACTTGCGAATAAAAAATGAGTTCCATGAATCGTACCCGTACCCAGGTTTATCTGGGCTGTATTCCATCTGGTTCCAGACGCCTGCCTTCCAGGCTTCTTTGGAAATCCAGGATCCTTTTTTTTCCGGGTTGTTGATATCAAGCTTGTCCAGCGATGACCGGGATTTAAGGTGATGGTTCCAGGCATCTAAAATTTTCTTCAGTTGCTGGTTAAAGGTTGCATCATGGAATAAAGCAACTCCCGATGGGGTTGCCATTCCTATTGCCAAAAATGCATTAAGAGGAGTACCAACCATTGTTGTATCATTAAATGAAGGGCTGGTTGTGATAATCTCATTCAATATTTCAAAAAAACTGTCATAGCCATTTATCCATAAAGTGTCTCCGTCGTCGTCGATAATCTCTTTTTTAGTTGAATCATCTAATCGGCGAACATAATTGTTTGCTTCGTCTATCATTGAGGTCAGCCACATGCGGTAGACACTGTTTTGGGTGACCCACTGTTTAAAATCTGTTACCTCTTTAATCATCGGGGTTAGGGTATTCTTCTTTTTTTTGTTTGCAATGGAATTGCGCAGGGGCGTTAAATACTTTGCGGTTGCCCACTCTTTTTCTGATACCCAAAAGCCAGTTTGAATAGGGTCCTTTTCATAGGGTAAAGACTGTTCAGTTATCTTGCTTTCATCACTGCTGGATGCTTGACGCGAGTTTTCTGAGGTTATATGAGAGCATCCATTTATAAACAACGTTGCAATAAGCAGAAAAACTTGCGCGATATGCAATGCGACAGGTGTCATTTTGGTGTTCCCCGGCAAGCATTGAACCTGAAAGTAAAAGGCAGAGTTTAACTTCACAGCCTAGAAGAAAATGGAGTAAAGGGAAATGAATCGTATCTATATTTGGCTACAGCCTCGATCAAACGCAGCAGAGGCTTTGCAGGGCCGGTGCTGCGTGAATGTTTGTAACCGAATCACCCTTGTTATCCATTTCAGGCAGTTCAAGGGAACTGCAGCTAAGACAATATTTGAACAAGAGGCCTGAAAAGCGGGTTTACGTCTCCTTCAGGCTCAAGTGTGGGGTGAAAAATACACTGACCGAAAGCCTGGTGCGGTAAATCCGCTGGTTTTCTCCAGTGGATCGCGGAATAATTCCATCTTACGCTGACTTTTAAGTTGACAATGGATTAAGACCTTACATGGCCTCGCTCTATTTTTATTATTCCTCCATGGACTCAGGGAAGAGCACCTATCTCCTGCAGTCTGCCCATAACTATCAATCCGCTGGAAAAAGGGTGTTGCTGCTGGCTCCTGTGGTGGATGATCGCTTTGGTAAAGGCAAAATTACGTCCAGGATAGGGCTCCAGAGTGATGCGGCGGCCATTGCGACGACCGATGACTTGATGACGCAGGTTTCCAGGGAGCATAAGGAGGAGCGTATTTCCTGTGTGATGGTGGATGAGGCACAATTTTTGACCCGGGAGCAGGCCTGGCAGCTCTCCGATGTGGTGGACACGCTGGGGATTCCCGTCCTGTGTTTTGGTCTGAGAACCGACGCATTTGGTAAGGTGTTTGCGGGCAGTGAAGTGCTGTTGAGTATTGCCGATGAGCTGTCTGAACTCAAAAGCATCTGCAAACGCTGTGAAAAAAAAGCCAATATGCAACTGCGCCTGGATGGTAATGGTCAGCCGGTCAAGAGTGGCAGCCAGGTTCAGATTGGCGGGAATGACAGTTATCTGTCCGTCTGCCGGAAGCACTATAAAGCCCTGATGAAAGAGGCTGACGTCAGCCCGGTTACCTCTTGATAGCCCCCTCCTCGAGCGATTTGGCCAGCATCGGGTTCATGCTGGCTCAAAATCCATTGTGCAAGAAAACGACATGCGACAAATATAACTCAGAAAACACCTGAATTTGCCTGCCATTCTCGATATAATGAAATCGTCTTAAGTTATTCAGAAAGATAATAAACCAGCGACGTCCGGCTGCAGGTAGTCGGTGCTGACAGGTAGTGATGGAACTCTCTCTTTTCGAATTTATGGCGGCCATGGGTGTGGTCAGTCTGGGGGCTGTGGTCCAGGGGACCATTGGTTTTGGCATGGCAGTGGTGTCGGCCCCCCTTCTTTATATGATCAACCCATTATTGCTGCCAGGGCCACTGATTGTGGCCTCCATGGTACTGGGTGTGCTGTCCGCAAAGCGCTATGCCCGCCATATTGACTATACCTCTCTGGGTTATGCTGTTGTGGGTCGGATACCCGGCTCCCTGTTGGGCGCTTTTATATTGACGGTGGCCAGCACTCGTGGGCTGAGCCTGGCACTGGGCAGCTCGGTTCTGCTTGCGGTTGCAGGCAGTCTGACGCCTTATAAAATCAAGGCAACGCCAGGTACTCTGATGGGGGCTGGTCTCTGTTCCGGCGTGATGGGAACGGCGGTGTCCATTGGCGGCCCTCCCATGGCATTGTTGATGCAGAATGAAAGTGGTGACAGGATCCGGGGTAACCTTGCTGCTTTTTTTATTGTGGGCAGCTGCGTATCCCTGGTGGTGTTGAGCTTAAATGGGTTGTTTGATATCCCCCGACTTTTGTCTGGTCTGGCTTTGTTTCCTGCTGTGCTCTGTGGTTACTGGGTTGCTGGCAGAATCGTCAGCAGGGTTGATCGGGAAACCATTCGCCGGGCCCTCCTGGTACTGTGCAGTCTGTCCGGTCTGACGGCCATTCTTTCTGCGTGGCATGGTTGACAGGGGAGCTGAATTCAGATAGTTTTTTTACATGCGCTGATTTGACCTTGGCTTGCGGGCGCACTATAAATTCCGCTAAAAGAAGGGTTTTCAAGATACGATTTCCAGAAAACCACTCTGTTAGCGCAGGGTGGTTTTTTTATGTCCATGGATGGATGGTATCCTTACCATTATCGACACCACCCTCGCCAAACCTGTCGTCCAGATCGAAAGCGGATTGCGGCAAGCCAGTGACATCAAACATCAGTCTCTTTTTGAATAAATCACAATGATGGTTGACGGTTAACTTTATGAATGCCCATTCATTGGGGCAGCAGGCAGAAACAGCAATGATAGAACTGAAAAACCTGAGCAAGGTGTTTGTTGCCGGGGAATCCAGAGTAAAAGCAGTGGATGAGGTCAGCCTGAGGGTTCCTGAAGGAACGATCTATGGGGTGATCGGATCCAGTGGGGCTGGAAAAAGCACTCTGATTCGTTGCGTCAATCTTCTGGAAAAACCAACATCCGGGCAGGTAATTGTGGATGGCAGGGATTTAACCACTCTGACCGAGAAGCAGCTGCGTCAGGCCCGGCATAATATCGGAATGATTTTCCAGCACTTTAACCTGCTCTCAAGTCGGACGGTTTATGACAATATTGCCCTGCCTCTTGAGCTGGCGGGGGTGAACCGTCAGCAAATTGAGGCAGCGGTGGTGCCCCTGCTGGAACTGACCGGGCTGCTGGAAAAAAGAGACAGTTACCCTTCACAGCTGTCCGGGGGGCAGAAGCAGCGGGTTGCCATTGCCAGAGCCCTGGCCAGCAAGCCAAAAGTGCTGCTGTGTGATGAGGCCACTTCTGCCCTGGACCCACAGACCACCCGGTCCATTCTGGCGCTTTTGAAGGACATCAACAAAAAGCTGAAGATCACCATTTTGATCATTACCCATGAAATGGATGTGGTGAAAACCATCTGTGACCGGGTGGCCATCATGAGTTTTGGGCAGTTAATTGAAGAAAACGATGTGGAGCAGTTCTTTCTTAATCCCCAGACCGAGCTTGCCAGGGAGTTTGTGCGCAGTGCTATTCATGAAAAGCCGGTGAGTGAAATTGAAGCGCGTTTTCATTCGGAACCCACTGAGGGTTCACGGCCGGTTATCCGAATCACGTTTGTCGGGCAGAACGTTGTGCAGCCCCTGATTACCCGGGCGGCTCGCCAGTTCAACACCGATTTCAGCATCCTTCAGGCGGATATTGAGACCGTCAATGAAAAAGTCATGGGCTTTCTGATGGTGGAAATGCTGGGGGAGCCTGAGAGTATTGACCAGTCTCTGGCTTTTCTGAAAGACAATGTACAGGTAGAGGTGCTGGGTTATGTCAACTGATGCGTGGTCCCTGTTGTTTAAAGCCCTTTGGGAAACCCTCTATATGGTGGCGGTTTCCGGTGGTGTCAGCTTTCTGGTGGGTATTCCCCTTGGTGTTCTGCTCTATGTGACCCGGGGTGGGCGAATTCTTGAGAACGCCCTGGCCAACTGGGTGCTGGGCAGTCTGGTGAATGCCGGCCGATCCATCCCGTTTATTATTCTGATGGTGGCCATTATTCCCCTGACCCGGTTGATTACCGGAACCTCCATTGGCACGACGGCTGCCATTGTTCCTTTGACCATTGCCGCCATTCCGTTTGTAGCCCGTATTGCAGAGGGGGCGTTGAACGAGGTTCCCTCCGGACTGGTGGAGGCTGCTCAGGCCATGGGGGCCAGCCCGTTACAGATTATCAGCCGGGTGCTTCTGCCCGAGGCCAGGCCTGGACTGATTAACGGCATGACCATTACCCTGGTTACCCTGGTCAGCTACTCCGCCATGGCGGGTGCCATTGGTGGGGGAGGGCTCGGGGATCTGGGTATCCGTTACGGTTATCAACGTTTTGATGGTGTGATTATGCTGGCCACCGTGGTGGTTCTGATTGCACTGGTTCAGTTGCTGCAGTCTGTGGGAGACCGGCTGCAGCACCATTATGATCGTGGCCATTAAGCAATGTTTTGATGGTTAATGGTTCTTTTTCCTGAAAAGTCTTTGGAGTTAATAATGACGTTTAATATTCTCAAGACCGTCAAGGCGGTGGCAGGCTCAGCCCTGCTGGCATCAGCAGTTCTGTTGACTGGCTGTGGACAAGCCGATTCTACCAGTGGCCCTTTGAAAGTAGGGGTAATGGCTGGGCCTGAAGCGGATGTTATGAAAGTTGCTGCGCAGCTGGCTAAAAAGAATCATGATGTGGACGTCAAGCTGGTGGAATTTTCTGACTATGTGTCGCCCAATGTTGCCCTGGCGGATGGCAGTATTGATGCCAATGCTTTCCAGCACCGCCCTTATCTGGACAGCATGGTACGTGATCGTGGCTTTAAGCTCGTGGCCGTTGGCAACACCTTTGTCTATCCCATTGCCGCCTACTCAAAAAAACTGAAGGCCATCAGTGAATTGAAAGACGGTGCTAAAATAGCCATTCCCAATGATCCCAGTAATGAAGGTCGAACATTGATTTTGCTGGACCAGAGGGGCTTTATCAAATTGAAAGATATCAATAATCTGGAAGCTACGGTGGCTGATATTGCAGAAAACCCCCGCGGGTTCAAGTTTATTGAACTGGATGCCGCGCAATTGCCCCGCTCTCTGGATGATGTGGATATGGCTTTTATCAATAACACTTATGCGGTTCCTGCCGGTTATATCCCTACCCGTGATGCGCTCCTGGTGGAAGACAAGGACTCACCCTATGTGAATATTATTGTGACACGAGAAGATAACAGGGAAGATCCCCGGGTTCTGGCGCTGGTGAAGTCTTATCAGACCAGTGAGGTTGAGGCTAAGGCTGTAGAGCTGTTTAAAGGCAGCTCTGTGGCGGGCTGGAAATAATAGTCATTCTGTTTATTCAAACTGCAGGCTAATTGCCTGCAGTTTGAACGACGGATTTTTGCTCCGGTTTTTTTAATTTCTGCTACTCTCATGGTTGATTGTTTTTTCTGTTGAAAGTAAGCGCCTTTTGTTTCTGAATTCATTGATTGTTTTTGTGAAGGATTCGCTCATATGCGCAGGGGCTGTTTTCTGTCCGTTGGGTAGTGAGGAGTTCGAACGTGTTATTTCATAACAGGATTTATTTCAAAACACTTATTTCAGTTCTTATTATAAAAATAAGTGCTCTGGTTTCCTGTTCTGTAGTGGCGAGTCCTTTTACCACCGTAATGCCTTCTCAAAGTGATTCACTGGAACCACCGGATGGTGACTTGTTATGGGTTGACGACCATTACATCAAAACCGGCGATTTGGGTAATAGAAAACACAAAGTGCTCGATGATGGCTTCTGGTCGATTATAGAAGATAGCCCGGTCATCGATCCAGTCAGTCATATTGTTGTTGACCGTCATGGACGAATCATTTTCAGTCAGTCCACTGGCATCAAGGCGCTTCAGCCGGATAGGGTGAAAGGGTTTAGAGTATTCAAACGTCATCTTTCGATTGAAGACCGTTATATGTCCAGAGAGACCAGCTTTATCGGAGCGATGGGGCATGATCTCTATCTGAACCAGAATGATCGTCTGTTCCGGTCCAACCGGCATGGTCATTTTCACAAGGTTTATGGTAACGATATTCCTGATAATGAAGCTATGGAACCGGGGACAGGGGTACGGGATCCCTTTGTAATAAACCGGGATGCCAATGTTGTGATTGCTGTCATTGACGGTCAGTTAAAAGCGATTCCACAGGGGCATAGAGCCACTCATTTTTCTCAACCTCTTCATTCGTCGGAATACACAAATCATGATTATTCTTATCCAGCCACCAGTTTGGTTGGCTATGGAGAGGCTCTTTATACAGTCTCATCGGTATGGCTGGGGCAGCAATCAAAACTGTTGATTTCCAGGGTCGATATTCGTTATCCAGAGATCGTTTCTCAGGAAGGTTCCCCTGGGAGAGTGCTATGGACCCGGGATTATGAAACCTTTGGTGAACAACTGAGCTGTAACCCGGAAGTAGCCGTATCCGGCATGGGGGTTTATGTGGTTTGTGGTAATCACATTTATGTGTTGTCACACGAAGGTAAACCGCTGATACGTGATTACATCACGGAAGAACCGGGTGGAGAAGAGAATCAGCTGAAGGGCCTTTCAGTGGACAGTCGTGGCCACTTTTATATCCAGGGAACCAAGGGGCTTTATGTTTATCGGAGTTCTGATGATGGCCTTTATAGCCGTCAGGTTTACCCCTATGGAGAGGAAGAGGCACCGGCTGAAGGGATGTTGATCTTGCAGGGCGGAAAGCTGCTGACGGCCTCGGTGCGTCATCCAGAGTTGCCTATTCAGCAATATGGGGCTGGCAACAAGCCGCGGCTGGTCATAAGGATTTTCCGGAGGCCAGATCAGGAAGCGGAGCTTGTGCTATTGCAGAAAGAAACCATTCCCCTGGTCGATCATGTCCGTGAGCTTCGTCACTACACGAGAGATTCCCCTGATGCATGGTACAAGTGGCAGGTTAAAGGGGTGAATATTTCGGAAGATGGACATGTTTATGTGCCCATTAATGCCATCACACGGCTGGATAAGAGCAGTTATACTTCTGGACCGACTATGATTATCTGTCGAAAATACGACCATGGGGTTCGCCTCGACAGTGCTGCGCCCTGGCCAAAGCTTTACCATGATCGCAGTAACAGCAATTACCTTCCTTCGGCCCGTTGAGGATTAAGTACGCTGGATGATGTTGTATGGTCAGGGAAGTCTGATCTTAAATAAGGCTCCCCCGAGTTCTGATTGACCGATGGAGAGAGTACCCTGGTAACCCTCTACCAGATCAAGAACCACGGCAAGACCAATGCCCTGACCAGGGCTCTGGCAGTCCACCCGGACTCCTCGTTGTAACACTTTTTCATGATTGGCTTCGGGAATACCCGGCCCATCATCTTCGATCACCAGTGTCAGCGGGGTGATGGCATGTTCATCCCCAGTTACAAAACCCGTGATACGAATACTTTCCCGACAGAATTTGTAGGCATTTTCCAAGAGGTTGCCCAGGATCTCAAGCAGGTCACCCTCATCTCCGTGGAACAGGCAAGCCGCATCCAGGTTTACCTGAATGCGGGCTTTTTTCTCCAGGTATACCTTGTCCAGGGACTGACACAGATCCTGAACGACGGGGGTCACCTGTACCGCAGCGCGCTTCAGGCCAAAGTGCCGGGTAATTGAACGGTGCAGATGGTAGCCGATAATCTGATTCATTCGGTTTACCTGGTTATTCAGGTTGTCACGGAGTTCCTTAACCATCTTCTGGTCGGGTTTATCCCCTTGGAGTTTCAGGGTATTACTGACGCTTTGTAAAACCATCAGTGGCGTTTTCAGACTGTGGGTGAGGTCATCCATGGTGTTTCGATAGCGGTCTCTCTGTTTTTTTTCAGCGACCAGCAGCGTATTGATACTGTCTGTGAGCCTTCGGACTTCCGAGGGAAATTGACCTTCGAGCTGGTTTCTCTGCCCCAGCTCAATTTCATTTAACTGCAGAGCCACTTTCCGAAAGGGCTTCAGGGACCACCATAGAGCCAGCCAGAAAATAGCGATGATCATCAGGGAGGTGAGGCTCATCCACAGAAACAGTTTGTTTTTAAAGACACCGATAATGTCGTAGTACCGTTTTGCCGGGACAACGGTGACAAAGCTGTAGCCATGGTCACCGTTTCCGACAAGGGCGTCAATTTCGTAAACGAGGTAGGGTTTGTCCCCAAAGTCAACGAGTTTCAGGTCAACCCTTTTTTCCAGGTTGAAACTGGGGGTGTATTCGATGGGTCGACCTATGGCAGACAGGGACTTCCAGACGAGTTCACCGGCGGCGTTATAAATATACCCCCTGAGGTTGCCTTCACCCGGAGTGTTAAAGCGCACATCTGAAAGTCTTTCCGGCATGATAAGCTGGCCGTGCTCCTCTCTGGCCACTGCCGCCAGCATGGTATTGGCATTGGCTGCCAGTTGCTGTTTGGTTGCCCGCTCAAGGGTGTCGTTAAAGGAACCGAAGACGGCAATGACCACCAATCCGAAAAAAATCAGCAGTAAAGAAGCAACCGCCATGGTTACCCGGCTCTTCAGGGATCTGGCTATGGGCATTGTACTGTCGTTTATTGAATTCAGGTTAAGTGGGTGGCCGGTTGCGTTATCCAGTTAATGGCAGGGAAGGTCGAACCGGTAACCCTGGCCCCGCACCGTGATGATCGGGTTGATGCCGGAATGTTTCTCCAGCTTTTTGCGCAGGCGATTGATTAATACTTCAAGAACGTTACTGTCAGGTCCCTGGCTGTTGCCGTAGATCTGGTCCTCCAGAGAGGTACGTGAGAGGACTTTTTGATGGTTTCTCATCATGTATTCCATCAGGACGTATTCGTAAGCGGTCAGTACCACCGGGGAGTCATTGATCAGAAACTCTTTGGTCAGGGGGTTGATGCTGAAGGGCCCTGCTTTGATGACCGGCTGGGAAAAGCCAGCCGACCGACGGATCAGGGCATTCAGGCGGGCTTTCAACTCTTCAAGCTCAAAGGGCTTTACCAGGTAGTCATCGGCGCCGGCATTCAGGCTGCTGACCTTGTCCCGCCAGTTGCCACGGGCGGTCAGAATCAGTATGGGCATGCTCATTCCCTGGGCCCTTGCCTTTTTGATCAGTTCAAGACCACTGATGCCGGGAAGGCCGAGATCAATAATAGCGATGTCCGGAGTGTAGTCCTGAAGGTAGTGCCAGGCTTCCTCGCCATTACTGGCTCCGAGGGTTTTGTGTCCAGCGTCTTCCAGTTGGTATTGCAAATGGTGCAACAACAGGGCTTCATCTTCGACCACCAGTACATTCATTCTCTGGATCTCTTTTCAGTGTCTTTCACTTGAGGTGAAGGCTCCTGCCTAAGGAGCCTTTTCAGTAACCGCCAGGATTTAACGAAATGGAATGTGACTGCACTGATAATAAGTCGCCCTGGGTTTGTCACTGTAGTTCAGGTCAACAATGCCAAATAACATCTTTTTGGGAGGAATGTAGACATGAACGTAGTTGGCACCCTTGGCTTCGGCAATGGCAAGGGTCTTTTCCGAGTCTGCATAATAACCGAGCATCATACCTTCATCGGTATATCGTTGCAGCAGGCTTTGCTCCAAGACTTCATTATGAACCATTTTGCACTCGGAAACGGGTTCTGGCGCAAACTGGCCAATGGCAATCTCCCGCCCGCTTTCAGTGTGGCGGGTTTGGGTGGTCATCTTGGCACAGCCACCCAGAAGAGCGACAGCAGTCAATAAAATCAGGCTTTTTTTCATATTCATTTAACAATGTTTGCAGCAGGGAAAGGGTGATAGTCATCACTCAACTTCGGGATCGGGAACAAGTTGATACTGAGGGATATTGCACACAGCCGTTGTAACCGTCCGCCATTATCGGGCAGGCGTGTCGAATGATGGTTGGTCGGATTATGAACTCACTCCCCTTAATGGATCCTGAATAAAGAGTAGGCACCGATATTCTTGTGTCTGCACGGGAAGGGAGGGCTGATGTCTGATCAGCCCTCAACAAGGTGGGTAAAGGCAGCCAGGGCTTCCGGGTCACCGTGTTTAATTTTATTGGCGATCACATAATGGAAGAAGTAGTGAAAATCCTCGTGCTCCTGGGCTGGAAAGAGGCTTTCATCGCCGGTCAGAACCGGCGTATTCTGAACTTTTTTATCATCGGCGATCATGGCCAGGATACGGCCATCACTGTAGAGACGCCAGCTGGTGATATGGACCAGGACAATGGTTCTAAACTGGTCTTCTGTTAATACGGCATGGGTGCCAATGGTGTCTGGTATTTCCTGGAGGATCTGTTCGTTATCCTCAGGAGTATTTTTATAGTAGGTGACGGCTGTTTCCAGCTCTGTCACTTTGTATGTGGGGGCTTCAAAAAACGCACGGTCATGGACTTTGTCGTAATATCCCTCCCAGTGGCCGTTCAAGGGGTCGTTCAGCTGCCTGGAGGGGACCACCTTGTTCAGCCAGGGAATCATCGCATCAACCGTGCCATCTTTCATCAGTGCCCAGCAAAGGATTTTCATACTGAACAGCTTGCCGGGGTTGGCGTCATTGCTGTAGAGCATCTCCATGCCATCCAGTTCCGGCGCCAGCCGGATAATCTGGCTGCTGTTGGCTTCATCAACGGGCTTTCGGGTGAACATATCAATGACATTGGTGTTATCACCGGGAGTTGGGCTGTCCGCCCCCTTTTCCTTCTCATCGGGTGTTTCGGCCATGAATGCTTCCTGTGAAAGCCGTTATAAGTGGCTTGTGTTGAATAAGGTCTTTGCTCAGGTGATCTATCGGCAGCAGAAGAGCGTAAGTTAGTCGATAAGAAGTTTATGGCGTGGGGGTGGAGAAACTGGAGGTTAACCCAGGAACCATCTCTTCCATGGCATCAGCGGCATGTAAGGAAGTCAGGGATGAATCAGGGCCTGAAAGAGCAGGAAAAGCACAGATACCTTCAGGGCAAACCCATTGCCTGTCGTGAATGGAAAAAACGTTACCGCTTCTGGTTGCGGATAATGGGGGCGGTGCTATCAGTCATTACTGTATTGGGGCATGGCAACGACACTGCATTGCCTGAGGTGGTGGGAACTGCAAGGGGCGCCGATGGAACGCTTCGATATTCAGAATTTCACCGTTACGACAGAGGGAGTCACCGTGTTGAGTACCGGCTGCCCAATGGAGAGACACTGGCTCATAAGAACATTGAGTATCAATCCCAGCCGGGTCTGGTCAACTTCAGCCTGTTTTATCCCTCCCTGCCCCGGCGGGAGCAAATACAGATAATGAACGGTGAGGTGGTCATTAATATCTCCGGCTCCCGGGTAGAGCAAAGCCACCGGTTAATTCATCGTAGCAACGATATTATTGATGCCGGGTTCGATCCGTTTGTTCGCAGTCATTGGAATGCTCTCTCACAGGGGAAGAGAGTATCTGGTCGGTTTCTGCTGCTGGAAAGAGGTCAGTGGCTGAATATGTCCATTAAACGTATTGATAGCCTTCAGTGTACCGGGGCAGGAACAGAAAAAGTCGCGTTGTGTCTGAACATCCGGCCCTCATCATTACTGATTGCCCTGTTTGCTCCCAGGTTGATGATGGGGTATGACGAAGGACAACGCCTTGTCGTGTATGAAGGGCCTTCCAATCTTTTGATTGAGGCTTTGGGGGCAAAGCAGGTAACTATTGTTTATGAGCACCATTGAGCCGGTGTTTCACTGAAAGAGTGGCGGTTACAGGCATACAAATCTGTGATCTAGAAAATTGCCCTTTCTGTCTGACTGACTAATCTTTCTGATCGAGGATATCGATAATTTTGAGAGTTGTTATGTCAGGGGATCACTGTGTGTGAAGAGCTTTGTATTTGTGTCGTGCTTTTTATTGCAGGACACTCCGAAAAATGGTTTAAGCTCCCAGGTTTACCTGGTCATGAAGGCGTTGAGACAGTAATACATAGTACGGCTATTCGGGAGAATGCTTTGTTTCCTGGAACGCCATTCAGTAATGAGAAGGTATTTCTGCTCTCAAGGGAAGTATGTGACTCTGTTCAGGGTGAGGAAAGTGTTGAAACAACACAGCCCTGTTTTCTGGCAATGTGGGACGAGTCTGGTGCCAGGTCTCTTATTGAAGAGCAAGTAACCGTTGAAATTATGTATGGTGGTGCTGAAAAGCAACCAGCACGGAGAAAAAGAGGTATAAATGAAGGTCTGAATCAGAGGGAGCAGGGAATCTCTGAACAGTCGTCTTTTGGCTCACCAGCACGACGATTATCTGAAAAGGCATTGGGGCAAGAGGGTGACGGTGATGGTGAAGACGACAGTAGTAATCATACCAAGGATAGAAACTGCCCGGCATGTGGTCATAATGTATGCAGGCATATCTCTTTTCTTGACTTGAAGGCTTCAGATATGTCATTGGCCAAAAGTGTTATTGGCAGGCAGGCTATTGAACAGAAGCGTCGTCGGCTGGAAGAACAGAGAAAAAAAGCGGAGGAGGAAAAAAAGATAAAACAGCAGGAAGACGATGCTTATCAGAATTTGGCAACAATCCTTGGTCATTCCACTGGCGTGATTAAGCCGGTTGAAATCGTAGAGGGGGCGATTAGTCGAATAAAAGAGTTAAATGGAATACTCATTCAGCACGATGAAAATCAAGAGCTGAAGCGCTTATATCATGAACACAGTTCAGAAAATGAGGGAGGTGCGGCAGAAGATAGTAATGGGGAAGAGGCATCGGTAAATGACAGGTTGTCCTCGTATCGGTTCCGGATTCTCCTGACACGCGATCGTCACCGTCAAATGGATGATTCAAATACAGTTGGGGTTTCCCAGGAGAGCGTTGACAGCCAGGACATGAAGATTGAAGAAACGGCTTCAGCCAACATAACATTTGAATGTTCCACTGCTGAGTCAATGCATTTGGGGTCAGACTTGAGTGAAGGCTTTTTTGATTCAATCGCAGAAGATCCTGAAGAAATGGAAGAGTGGGCAGCGAATGAGCTGGCTATCGTGCCTTGTAAGCGTGAACGGAGAGCCGATAGTCAGGATTCAGGGCATGACTCTCCACCTCCAACCCCGGAATAGCTTCCTTGTATGGATCCACACCAGCGAGACAGGCGCTGTTCAAATTAAATGTTGCTAACATGGTCTATACTCCCTGAGCATGAGAATTGTCGTGTAAAGTGGAGTTCCAGCCATGAAACCTCAGCAATTCCAAGACATCCTGAAGTCCATACCCATGATGTCCCCAGAGCAGATCGGTGTCCTCCATAAAACTCTGCCGCCCTCACCCATTGCCGGTGATGCACAAGGTATTTCCGG